>JANOHP010000194.1:0-4841 GCA_031406575.1 Hyphomicrobiales bacterium | reverse complement strand
CTCGCAGCACCTCGATCGCGGCCTTCATCATTTTCGTCATGTCGTGAATTATAGCAAACGGCCGCCGTCATGCAAAAACACCACGAAAGGGCTCGGTGATCGACCATCACTTTTGCAGCCTTTGTCCGTGTCACGGCCGGGCGCGACCTGCCCTGTCCGGCCGCAGCCGGCCACGTCATGCTCGGGCAAAATGTGCATTCGGACGGAGCCGGACATGTCCCGCAGCTGCATCGGCCAGGCCTCGTTCCCATGAAGCAATGGCGACCGTCGTCAACAAAGCCAGGCGACGTGATCGGGACTTCACCGCGAGCGGTTCTGCGTAGCGCGCAAATTTGAAAATTCAACTCCGTTCATCAATGATCACTCGAACATGGATGAGCATTCCAGATCACCGAAGCTCGACGGAAATTGGTACCCAACTGGTACCCAAACTACAAAACGCGGATCAGAAATTTCGACTAAGTATTTGATTTATCTGGTGGAGCCGAGGGGGATCGAACCCCTGACCTCGTGAATGCCATTCACGCGCTCTCCCAGCTGAGCTACGGCCCCGATTCAGGTTGGGATTGTCGTGCACGCGGGCGGAGCCGCGAACGCTCGCCTTCGTAGTGGGTCACTGGCTCGAGTGCAAGCGGTTTCGGGTCGCAGACCGCGAGCGGACCAGCGGGCGCAGTGCAGCCGTGCCCTCGTGTCGACGGCGGCTCGAGGGTCGCCGGCGCATTCGGGTCGCACCGATGTCGTGCGCGCGCGGCGCGAAAGGAGATCGGGGACGCGGAAGGCCGCCAGAAACTCCTTGAATCCGATCGCTCGCGCCTGCACCCTGTATCTCGACGCCTTCACGACAGTCGGGGACACCGCGCATGACACCGCTCAATTACGACGACCTCAGGAAGCTCGCCAAGCGCCGGCTGCCCAAGATCGCCTTCGACTTCATCGAAGGCGGCCTCGACGACGAGGTGGGACTGGACCGCAATCGCTGGGGCTTCGAACGCCATCGCATCGTGCCCAAGTACATGGTGGACGTCACCAAGCGCGAGCAGACGACGGAACTGTTCGGCCGCACCTATTCGAGCCCGTTCGGCATTGCGCCCACCGGTGGCGCGGCCCTGTTTCGGCCGGGTGCGGACCTGATGCTGGCGGCGGCGGCGCGCAAGGCCAACGTGCCCTTCATCATGTCGGGCGCCTCGACCGCCTCGATCGAGGATCTGGCCAGGGTTGCGCCCGATCACGGCTGGTACCAGATGTATACGGCCAAGGACAAAACGATTTCCTACGACATGATCCGCCGCGCCAAGGATGCGGGATTGTCGACGCTCGTCATCACGGTCGACGTGCCCGTCAGCTCCAACCGCGAGCGCAACAAGCGCAACGGTTTTTCGCGCCCCCTCAAGTTGCCGCTGAAGACGAAGATCGAAGCGCTGCTGCATCCGGGTTGGATGTATAACTATTACAAGGACATCGGTGGCACGCCGATGCTGTCGAACTGGGCGCCCTATGCGGGCCCCGGTGCGGAGAAAGATCCCGAGAAGGTCGCCGCCTTCCAAACGACGCAGACCAATCCATCGCTGGATTGGGCCGACATCGAGAAGTTCCGCGAATTGTGGCCGCGCAAGATGGTGCTGAAAGGCGTCATGCATCCCAAGGATGCCGAACGCGCGCACAAAGCCGGCGTCGATGGCTTGATGGTCTCCAACCACGGCGCCCGACAGTTGGACCGCGCGCCCTCGCCCGTGGAGGTACTGCCCGCCATTCGCGATGCGGTCGGCGACAAGATGACGTTGATGCTCGACAGCGGCGTGCGGCGCGGTTCCGATGTCGTCACCGCGATGTGCCTCGGAGCGAAATTCTGCTTCATGGGTCGCATGACGCTGTACGGCGTCGCAGCCGGTGGTGAGCCGATGGCGGTCCGCGCGCTCGACATCATGCGCAACGAAGTCGACCTCGTCATGGGCAACATGGGCGCGCCCAATATCTCGAGTCTGGGTCCCGACTTCCTGATGTGGGACGACGAGGCCGATCTGCGTCGCAACACGCGGCCCTGATCGCGTGAGGCCGGACTGAGCACGAGCGGCGACCCGAACGGCGCGGTGGGGACGGCCGCACGCGCTCGGTGTCGGCTGCCGTCGCCGTGGTCGTCCTGCAATTGTCCGATGCGTGGCTTTCTTGCCGCGTGCCGCCTACGCCCTTGAAAAACCAACCGTTCGCGCGTCCCGCAGGGCTCGCTGCGGCCGCGCGCACCCTTGCCAAGGCCGCCGCACCCGTGCGACGTGAGCCCCACAGCAGACCTTCGGATTCGCGAGGCGGCGAGTTCTTTTTCAGCGTCGGTTGCCAGCCCCGAGATGGAGCGGAACACGCGCGATGGCCACCTCACGAGACCTCTTTGGATATCCCGATCAGGACATGACAGACAAAACCGCCAAGCGCGTGCGCCCCATCGACTCCTCCGACAGCTATACGGCCGCCGACATCGAGGTGCTGGAAGGCCTGGAGCCCGTGCGCCGTCGCCCCGGCATGTATATCGGCGGCACGGACGAGAAGGCGATGCACCACCTCTTCGCCGAGGTGATCGACAATGCCATGGACGAAGCCGTTGCCGGCCACGCCACGTGGATCGAAGTGCGCGTGGAAGCGGGCGGTTTCCTGTCGGTGGCCGACAACGGGCGCGGCATTCCCGTGGACCCGCATCCCAAGTACAAGAACAAGTCGGCCCTCGAAGTCATCATGTGCACGCTGCACTCGGGCGGCAAGTTCGACGGCAAGGTCTACAACACCAGCGGCGGCTTGCACGGCGTCGGCATTTCCGTCGTCAACGCGCTATCGGAAACTTGCGAAGTCGAAGTGGCGCGCGGCCAGCAACTCTATCGCATGGTGTTCAGCCGGGGCGAGCCGCAGACGAAACTGGAAAAGCTCGGCTCCATCATGAACCGGCGCGGCACCCGCGTGCGCTTCCGGCCGGACGAAAAGATCTTCGGCAAGGGCGCCACCTTCCGCCCGTCCCGTCTCATGAGCATGGCGCGGTCGAAAGCCTATCTGTTCGGCGGCGTTGAAATTCGCTGGTTCTGTGCGCCCGAACTGATCACCGACGACACGCCGGCCGAAGCCGTATTCCATTTTCCCGGCGGCCTGAAGGATTACCTGACGGCCTCCATCGAGGGCCAGACGCGCGTCACGAAAGACCTGTTCGCGGGGCGCGTCGACAAGCCCGGCGGACACGGCTCCGTCGAGTGGGCCGTGTGCTGGATCGGCGACGAGGACGGCTTCGTGCGGTCCTACTGCAACACCATTCCGACAGGCGAAGGCGGCACGCACGAGCAGGGCTTTCGCCTCGGCCTGACCAAGGCCTTGCGGGCTTACGGCGAGCGCGTCAACAACAAGAAGACGGCGCAGATCACGGCCGAAGACGTGATGGGCACAGCCGGCGCCATGCTGGCGGTGTTCATCCGCGAGCCCGAATTCCAGGGCCAGACCAAGGACAAGCTCGCCACGCAAGAGGCGACGCGCATCGTCGAGACGACCATTCGCGATGCGTTCGATCATTGGCTGGTCGACAGCCCTCAGCAGGCGACGCGCCTGCTCGAATGGGTGATCGATCAGGCCGAGGATCGCCTCAAGCGCCGCAAGGAAAAAGAAGTCTCGCGCCAATCGGCAACGCGCAAGCTGCGCCTGCCCGGCAAGCTGTGGGATTGCTCCAGCACGAGCGGCGACACGGAAATCTTCCTCGTCGAGGGCGACTCGGCAGGCGGTTCGGCCAAGCAGGCGCGCGATCCCAAGACGCAGGCGATCCTGCCGCTCAAGGGCAAGATCTTGAACGTCGCCAGCGCCACGTCGACGAAGCTGTCGCAGAACCAGTTGCTCTCGGACCTCGTCACCGCGTTGGGCGTCGGCACGGGCTCCAAATATCGCGACGAGGATCTGCGCTACGACCGCGTGATCATCATGACCGACGCCGACGTCGACGGCGCCCATATCGCCTCGCTGTTGATGACGTTCTTTTATCAGGAGATGCCGGAGCTGATCGAGAACGGCCATCTCTACCTCGCCATGCCGCCGCTCTATCGCCTCTCCCTCAAAGGCGAGATCGTCTACGCCCGCGACGACCGCCACCGCGAAGAACTCCTCGCCACCACCTTCAAAGGCCGCAAGCCGGATCTGACGCGCTTCAAAGGTCTGGGCGAGATGGACTTCAAGGACCTGAAAAGCACGACCATGGATCCGACGCGTCGCCTGATGCTGCAAGTCGAAATCGCCGAAGCCGACAAGGCTGCAGTGGCGGAGTCGGTCAACATCCTGATGGGGACGAAGCCGGAATTGCGCTTCCGGTTCATTCAGGATCGGGCGGCGTTTGTGACGGGGGTTGAGGTTTGACCGTTGACTCGGATATTGAGTTTAGTTCCGAATGTCGAACTCATCCTCGATTCCCAACCACCATCCCGCCGAGGCACGGGTCTTCGGCGCTACCGTCATAAGACAGCGACCGAGTGTGCACCAACAGCATCACTCCCATCCTCGGCGAATATCCGCCCGATTACAATTGGGACACGCCACATCGCGCAGCGGACGTAGCTCACGTTCGGCTTCGCGCTTCTCCTGCTGACTGAGAACTTGGGCGTCGAATCGATGCCCGCAATTGTTGCAACGGAAACGGACGGTTTCAGCCATATGTTATCCCAGCTTGTCCAAGAAATTCCTCCCATAGCTGCTCAACAGCTTGATGTGGTTGAAGTTTCAATTTATCGTCACCGAGCGTCATGTCATTCCATTTTAGGTACAGATCGTACTCATCTGCCTCAATCTGAAACCAACCGTTTGCGGTATTCCGTTCGGCCCGCTCCTGAAACGAG
>JANOHP010000188.1:0-3091 GCA_031406575.1 Hyphomicrobiales bacterium | reverse complement strand
CGAGGTGCCGGGCTTGGACGCGGCGTCCGATCCCCAGCGCTCTCGCTGCTCGGTGCCGGGTGCGTGGCTCTGGGAGTGGAAATCCGAAATCATGTCGAAGTCGTAGACCTTCAGGCGGTTTTCGTACTGGGTCGCATCATTGATGCGGATCGATAGATCGACGCCAATGCGCGCGAGGTTCTGTTTGAACGGCAGGACGATCCGGTCGAACTGCGTGTCGTAATTGAGAAATTCGATGGTCAACGTCTCGCCCGTGCGCGCGTTGCGGCGCACGCCGTTGACGACTTTCCACCCGGCCTCGTCGAGCAACCGGCCAGCTTCGCGCAGATTGCGCCGCACGTCGTCGGTGGTGGCAGCACGCGGTGAGGTGAAGGGCGCTGTGAAGACTTCCGGCGGAATTTTATCGCGTAGCGCTTCGAGAAGCGCGAGTTCGCGACCCGTCGGGAGGCCACGAGCGGCCAGTTCGGAATTTTCGAAGGTGCTGTCGAGCCGTTTGTAAAGGCCGTAAAACAGGCTCTTATTGGCGCTCTCGAAATCGTAGGCGAGGCTGATTGCCTGGCGCACGCGCGCGTCGGTGAACTTCGGCCGACGCAAGTTGAACACGAAACCCTGCAGGCTGGCGACAGTCTTCGTCTCCAGTTCGACGCGCTTCACCAGGCCGTCGCGCACGGCGGGAAACACGTAACCCGTCGCCCACTTTTTCGAGCTGCCTTCTTCCTTGAGATCGATGTCGCCCGTCTTGAGGGCTTCGAATTCGGGAATATCGTCTCGATACATGGTGACGTGGAGTTCGCCGAAATTGTACTGGCCGACGTTGACGGGCAGGTCCGTGCCCCACCAATCCGCGATGCGCTCGTAGGCGATGGCGCGGCCGCGGTCGACGGACTTGATGCGGTAGGGGCCAGCGCCGATCGGAGGCTCGAGGGTGCTCTTGGTGAGATCGCGCGGCGTGCCGTTCGCGTCTTGCCCCTGCCACCAGTGACGCGGCAGAATCGTCAGGAGGCCGACGATGTAGGGCAGATCGCGGCTGCCCTGGCGTGCGAAGCGAAAGGTCACCTCGCGTTCGCCGGTTTTCTCGACGTGCGTGATGTCGCGATAATAGATGGCGACGGCGGGGTTGGCGCGTTTTTGTTCCTCGAGGGAGAAGACGACGTCCTCGGGTGTGATGGGCGTTCCATCCGAAAAACGCGCGGATGCCCGCAGGCCGAACGTGGCGTAGGAGAAATCGTCCGGGTAGGCCATCCACTCGGCAACCAACCCGTAGGCGGCCGCCGGCTCGTCGGGGCTGGGCGCCATCAACGTCGCGTCGATGAGAGAGATGGCAGGGGCGGAGACGCCCTGGATCGTGTGTTGATTGAGGTTGTCGAAGGCGCCGATGCCGGAGAGGCGCAGTGTGCCGCCTTTGGGCGCCGTTGGATTGACCCAGTCGAAGTGTTTGAACTCTGGTGGTGTCGCAGGCTCTCCAATCTTGGCGATGGCGTGCCGGCGGTTTGGCGCGGGTGTTTCGGCACGCACGGGGTCCGCTGGCCATAGACCCAGCAGAACCGTCATGACGAGCGTCATCGACCCGCGTTTCATTGCACCTCGTTGGCTGTCTGGGCGATGGCCCCATAGCGGGTCGCCAGATCGCTGCACAATGGGAAGCACCCCCAGGGAAGCCAAGTTAAATCTTGTAAACCCGACCGGAGACCACAGTTCAGCGATTTCCGACCTTGCGCCCGGCCCGGAGCGCTTCGTCGAAGGCTGCAGCGAACTCGATCGAGCCCGACTTTTTTAGATTGATCTCGATGCGTTCGTCGAGGGCGGCCAGGAGTTCGGCGGCAGTCTTGTCGCGCACGATGGTATTGCGCCAATATCCCCCGAAACTGAAGAAGTTCGTCGTCGGCATGGTGCGGCCGACAGGCTCCATCATGTCGAGCCCCGTACGGGGTCCGGCGAGGTTCATCAGTTCGATCTCGGCCCCGGTGAGTTTCGGGCGCCCCGCGCGTTCGGCCTCCTCGCGCAGTCCCTGCAGCTTCACCACCTGCAGTAGAGGGCCGATATCGGCATCGAGGTTGAGTGCGTGGATCGCCAGACCCTTATGGGTCGTGCCGAAGGCCATGTGCGCCCTCCATTCGTTGGGCACGCTGCGGGCTGCTTTCTGCATTCGTCTGAGCACGACGACCTTGGTACGCAGCAGGGTGGCGCGCCGTGGCGTCGTGTCGGATCCGGCGGCCAGCGCCGCCAACCTAGCCCCGAAGACCTCGCCGTATTTGACGATCTCATTGACGGAATTGGCGCTGAGCAACTGGGCGTAACCCAATGCCGAGGAAATCGGCTTGCCTTTGCGGGTATCTGGATCAATGCCGGCCTGCATGTCGTAGGTGCCACGACCGCCGGTCTCCAGCGCGTAGACGCGCACGACTTGGTCCTTCGTCAAGCCGACGGCCAGAGCCTCCTCGGCGTAGCGGCGCTTGAACTCTTTCTCCGTCGTCGGGCTCGGCACGAAGTTGAATTCCGCGCGCGCTGCTGCCAGAAAGTCGGTGACGCCCGGAAGAGGCTCGTCGGGTTCGGGTGGTTTTACCTCGGTCACGATCTTGGCGATGTCGGCGGCGAGTGAAGGGCCGGCATATTTCGGGGGCTGCTCGGCAACGTAATCGGCCCGCGTAAAGGCTTGCCCCTGAGCGCGCTTGCGGCGGCGGCCATCACGCTTGTCTTCGATGGCAGCCCAATAGGCCTGCACCTCGCGATCGTAGGCAGATCGCACTTTCAGATACAGGGTGTAGGCGCGGTGCTGATCGGGCGTCAAGCGCGCGGCGAGGGCGTCACTGATCTGTTGAGCGGTGGACGGCGCGGGGACGACCATGGCCCCGATCAGAAGGGCCGCACGAATCCAAGGGGCGCGCAACCAACTGCCGATCGATCTCGCCCGGGTTGGGGCCATGACATGTCCAAGCCGCAAAGCCGTCCTCGAGAGACAGGACGCCAGAAACATGGAGTGGACAAGGCAAACGAAAGGTTAACGAATGACGCAGCGTCGGGAGGGCGGCCCGAGTTCGCCCGCCGCCCGCCGGAGTCAGTCACGCAAAATCCAAACCAATTTTTAAATTAT
>JANOHP010000183.1:0-4019 GCA_031406575.1 Hyphomicrobiales bacterium | reverse complement strand
CGCCAACAACCGGCTTCATCGTGTGCTGGCCCGCCGACTCGGCGAACCGGCAGCACTCGTCGCCTGTGGCAAATGCCTGGATTCGGATCGCGGGGATAGTGTTGTCGAACAGGTCTTTCAGGGATCCCCGGCTGAGTGCCTGCGGCTCATTCGTCTTCCACATGCGACGCTCCTGGATCCAAGTCACGCGCCTCGCTCGCCGGCAGCACAGGATCGACACCTGAGAGAGCCGTGCGATGCATAGTGCGTGTCGGCAGGGGTGTTGTCCAGGGCTGGCGATGGCGCGCGCTTAGGCCGTCGTGGTGGCGGGCCATCCGGTACCAGAGCAAGCCTATGAACTTCCAATTGCGGCGTTAAGGCACTCGTTCACGACGGTCGAAAACACGGGAAATTTCGGCGACGAACGTGTCTCTTCGGCCCGGCGTGACCCCACGCGAAGCCTCGACACTCCCGGTCTGTCTCACTGTACTCGAGGGACTGACCAACGTGCGCTTGCCAGCCGAGGTTGTCTGGGGGGATGGCAGTAAACAGCGAATATCGTGCGATAGTCCGGTGAATGACGCAAGAGGGTTCGCTGACTGCTCGGGCACAGCCACTCGATAGACCCGACCACCGGCACTGTCATGGCTGGGGGGGGGGCCGACCTACAGTATAGAAGATCGACCATGGCTCCGATGCCATGCTGTCAAGCTACGTCCGAGATGGAAAGCTGGTTATCGGAAACGCCGTCTCGGCTAACGAGCCAGCCAAGACGAGGTCCGTGTGCAGCTAATTGCACTGAACGAAGTGTATGGGGAAACACTGCACCGCCGAGGAGAGATAGACATTGTACTGGCTAACGGCTGCGACACTAATCTCGCCTGGCCTCACTCAAACCAAACAGCCTCCGGCAAGCCCGGGGCGGTTCAAGCCGCTTCCTTGGCGCGAAAGTACGGAATGATCTGCTCGCCGAACATGCGGATGGTGTGCATTACTTCCTCGTGCCGGGCCGGCCCGACGGCGCAGAGCATGAACACCTCCTCGATTCCCATCGCCTCGTAGAGTTCGAGGAAGCGGATACATTCCGCCGGTGTCCCCACGCAGAATGTTTCACCCCGCTCGCGCACTTCTTGGGGCGTCGGCTCGCCGGGATGTGGACCGGCGGCGAGGTACTGGTCGCGCTCGTAGTAGCCCTGGTAGTCCGGCGGCACGGTTTTGGGATCATAATCGCGCCAGACGAGCCGGGCGCGCTCGCGCTGCTGCTCGATGTACCAGTCCACGAGTTCGGTGCCGCGCGTCGCCACGACCTTGGGGTCCTCATGACAGAAGCCTGCCGTCATTAGCGCTGCGCGGCAGCCTGGCATCGGGCCCCCGCTCGGAGAGGTCGCCAAGGCACCCCTGTAGATGTCCATCAGTTTGCCAATGCGATCGGGACCGGCCTCACTGCCGAACAAGCCGCCCATGCCGAGGCCGCCGGTCAGCCTTGCCGTCTCATCGCTGCCGCAAGCGGACCAGAGCGGGGGATGGGGGCGCTGCAGCGGCTTTGGCAACACCTCGCGGGGCTGGGTTTTGAAATACGCGCCATCGTAGGAGAAGGTTTCCTGCGTCCAGATTTTCGGCAGCATATCGGCAAATTCCAACCACATCCCGCGCGTGTCGCCGAGGTCGGACCCGAACGGCGTCAACTGATACGGATAACCGGTTCGCCCCAGGCCGACATCGACGCGACCGCGACTGAGGATATCAAGCGTCGCCATGCGTGCCGCGACGTGGAGCGGATGATGAATCGGCGCCAAAACCACCCCGATGCCCAGACGAATGCGGCTCGTGCGTTGGCTGATGGCCGCCAGCGTCAGGTCCGGCGCGCTGTTGTGTGACCAGACCGGCCGGAAATGATGCTCGGTGAACCAGACGCTGTCGAAGCCCATCTGCTCGGCATACGGCACCTGCTCGATGGCCTCGTAAAACCGATCGGCTTCGCTCGTGGGGCCCCAGGGCTTCGGCACTTGGATCTGATAGAACAGACCGATGCGCATGCAGCGTCTCCCATTGATGGTATTTCGAACTGTGCGATCGAGGATGTCCCCGGCGGCAGCGCCCCGCGCGCGACCCGATGCTGACGATAGCTCGGATCGAAATGTCGGGCTATCGTGGTCGCCCGCAATCGACGGAGGAAGCCGCCATGAAAGTCGTCACGCTCAAAGACATACCGATACTGCCTGCCGAAGGTGCGGCCGAACGGACCGCCGGCTGGACTGGGCCGGTCGCCCGAACCCGCCAGACGATCATCGAGCCGGGGGATTCCGCGAACTTCAACTGCTCCGTCGTAAATTTCAGCCAGGGCTGCAACACGGGCTGGCACGTTCACGATTGCGATCAAATCCTGATCGTGACCTCGGGCAGCGGCATCGTGGCGAACGAGACCGAGCAACGCGAGATCGATATCGGCGACGTCGCGCACATCAAAGCCGGCGAACGCCATTGGCACGGCGCCAAGGCCAACACGACGATGGGCCACATCACGATCACGCTCGTGGGTAGCACGGCCGTTTGGGGGTAGGTGGTGGCTGCGCGGGCCGCCGGTGTGACAAGCGCCCATCGAGATCAGCATTCTGGTCCGCAGCGCCTGAAATCGATCACCTCACCCATCGACCTCCGACAGCTGCTCCCAGTACAGCACGCGCTGCTCGGGTGGTCGGCCGGCGTAGGTGCGGAGCGGTGGACGTAGCACCATGAGTGCGCCGTCGTGGCCGACGTCGCGGACCTGATCGGTGCCCATGTAGGCGGGATTGGAGCAGGAATCGACACGGGTCACGAGGCGCTTCCCGTCGAACGTGTACGTGCCGGCGTAGGTGTTGTATTCGCGGACTTGGCCGGCAGGCAGCGTCGGGCCGCCATCACCCGTCATGGCTATCATGCGACCGCCGCTCGTGAGCATGAGGCGTCCCATCGGCGCGCCGCCGTAGGCATTCGCTTGCGGTTTGCCGTCAGCGTCGAACGCTTCGACGCGCACTAAGCGCCACGTGCCAACAATGCTGTTCATCGGGTTGTCCTCCGTCGGATTGCTGGGAAAAGGGTCAGCGCGTCAGACCCGGCGTGTTGGCGGGAACGGCATAGAATTCATGGTCAGACACACGGTTTTGTAATAGCTCATCGGCACGATCGTGTCGGAAATCTCTCGTTACCCAACACCTCGACTGCGCGATCGTAGAGACCTTCCGGTATGATGCGGTTGCTCGCCAGCGCCCCAATTTCACGCCTACTTCAACGGTCGGGTCATCTGTCACTCCCGAGACTATGTCCGGAGCTGGAAGAAGCTGAGGTCGTGGCACTACGTCCGTTTTCGGCAGAAAATGGCCCATCGCGCCAAGCGTTGGATGGACGCTATCAGATCACACCGATCGTCGCCAAGTGGGCCAATCTGTGCAGGACCCAGGCAAGACTAGTGTCGCGGCCGTCGGTTAGTACGATGGCTACCCCTCGTCTGCGGTGCAGTGAGCCACAAACCGCCTGTCTAGGCCTAGAGAACTGATCTCTGTTCAATGCAATTAACTTCATCGTCCGATGGGAACCAGACCTGAGTTTCGCCAGTTGGCTGGCGCGCAACGGGCGTGCGTCTCCGGACACCCGACAACTTGTGCCTTCGACGACATGTTGTCACGCTAAGTGCGAGATGGGATCTCATCGGCAACGCCGTCTCGGCGCTGCTCTATCGCGCCGGTCGATCCCATGAATTTCGCAGGCAAAGCCGTTCAGGTCGTTAAGCCACTCGCCCACGACGCTCGGATTACGGGAAATTTTCGACGACGAATGAGTCTCGGGTGTAGAAGTTGCGGTGGGACCTGACTCTACAGTTTACGATCGCGGCGCGTTTACGGGCACCACGCCGAGGTCGCCTCGGAGCTGGCCGCCTCGGAACTTGCCCTCGACGGTCCGAGCGCCAATGATGGATGCTGAGGGACGAGGGAGAGACGCATGAGACTGAAAGACAAGGTCGCAATCATAACCGGCGGCGCGCACGGCATGGGCGAGGCGGAAGC
>JANOHP010000115.1:0-16651 GCA_031406575.1 Hyphomicrobiales bacterium | reverse complement strand
ATAGTCGAACTCGCACGCTTGCCCGATGACGATGGGGCCGGCGCCGATGATGAGGATGGATTTGATATCTTCGCGTTTGGGCATGGCCCGCGGTTCTTATTGCAGCGCCGCACGTTTGGCTATAGGCGCGTCGCCCTCTCCCGGCATTGGAGGGCCGCATTTCAGAGCGTGGGTGGCGTAATCCAGTTGTAGAGATCGAGACCACCGTCGACCGCCAGCGTCGTGCCCGTCACGTAGCGCGAAAAGCGATCCGACAGGAGCGCCAGCGCCGGTCCCGCGAGGTCTTCGGCATTGCCGAGGCGACCCAAGGGAATTTTGCCGGAAAAATCATAGGCTCCCGCGCTGAAGCCGCCGCCTGGGATGGCGCCCGGCGCAATGCCGTTGACGCGAATGCCCGCCGGTCCGTAAGCGCGCGCCAACTCTTTGACGAGCATGGTCTGAGCGGCTTTGGACGCCGAATAGTGCGGCAGGTTGCGCGGTGTGTGGGCGTGCAGCGACGTGACGAACAGGATGCGACCCTTGGCGCCCCGCGCCTTCATGCGTTCGGCAAGGTCGCGGGCCAGGAAAAAGCCCGAACGCACGTTGACGTTCACCATGCCGTCGAACACATCCTCGGTGACGTTGGCCGCGTCATCGGCCTCGCGCCGGGCAGGTGCGGCGGCGTGGACGAAAATGTCCACCGTTTCGCTGTCCAGGCGGGCGACCAAGCCCTTCCAGCCGTCGCGGCCCGACAGATCGGTCGTCACGGCCTGCGCCGAACCGCCCGCATCCATGATGGCCTTTTCGGCGGCGGCATTGCGACCCGCGTCCACGTCGGCGAGGAGCACGCGGGCGCCCTCGCGCGCCAGCCCCTCGGCGATCGCGCGCCCGATGTTGGATGCCGATCCGGTGACGAGCGCACATTCGCCCGTGAACAGCCCAATGGCCTGCATGTCGACCTCGTCAGCAGTGGTGTGGGGATGCGCGCATCGCGCCTATGGCAAGAATCGATCGCTGTGTTGGCGTGGCCAGAAAAACCACGCCGACGCGTCACTTCTTGCGGAATTTACTCAGGTCCACGACTTTGCCGCCATGATCGTCGGCGCTGGACGCATCATCGTCCCGCTTCTTCACCTCGGACATCACCGGTTGCGATTTGCCGGGCGGTTTGGCGTCAGCATCTGGGATGAGGGACGTGTCGATCAACCGATCGATCGATTCGGGCGCGGCTGCCGCCCGGATGGTCCGCGCATCGACGTTGGGTTGAAGCCGAGACTTGTCGATCTTTTCGGACCGCGACCGTTTCGGCCGCTCTGTGCGCCGCTCCACCGGCGGTGCCGTCGAACGTGAGATGGAAGCCGTGTCCTGCATCTCGCCCGACATTTGATCCGAACCCACGGCATCGCCGCTCGGCATGCCCGCCCGCCGAGACCCATCGGGGGAGAATTCGGCGCCCTCGAACTGCAGTCCGTAGGGAACGCTGGGATCATAGAACACCTTGATCGCCTTATAAGGCACGATCAATCGTTCCGGGATCCCATCGAACGTCAGCTCCACCCCGAACCACGTGTCCGTGACATCCAAGTGTTTGAACCGATATTGCAGAACAATCGTCATTTCCGTGGGGTACTTGGCGCGCAATCGCTTCGACAGCGATACGCCCGCCGCTTGCGTGTCGAACGCAATGTAAAAGTGGTGGTCGCCCAAAAGGCCGAATTTCATCACCTGCACCAAGACCGAGCGGACGATTCCGCGCATCGCGTCCTGCGCCAAGGCTTCATAATCGATATGCTGGCCTTCCCTCATCTGCGATGGTTCTCTCAGACCCCGTTGAGCCGAGCCCCGACAGGTCGGTTGGCTCGCCGATTTCCTCGGTCGACTTTCATCTTACCATTCATGCCTCGCCGCAGGCCCGCGGTCGAGATGAAAGTGGAGGGCTTCTGTTGCCCGGTGCCCTCCGAACCGCGCCTGCCGTTGCTAGACGTCAGGACTTCATTTCAGACCTTCCAACTGCGTTACGCAGCGAGAGCGGTCTCAGCATAGTTGTCATTTGCAACTATTCTGGTGACCCGATAACGGCGGTATCATGCCGGGCAAAAGAGCACCCTTTACACCCTCGTCAATCCTATTTCGCCCCCATGCAGGGGTCCGACTTTGCAGCCGAACCGTTCTGAATTTGGTGGAGGCGCCGGGTACCGCCCCCGGGTCCGATAGGCTTATTCCGATGTCCATTTATCGCCATAGCCGGACGAATCCGGCATGCCCAATATAGGGGGAGCGGCCCTCAATTGAAAGACGCTGTATCAGCACCGCCACGAAAGGTTGATCTCCAGGGTGCCCGAACGCGTTTTCGGTGTATCAGACTCCGCCGTCGACCCTGGCCTCCTTCGATCGAGAAAGCAGCTGCCCCATGCGTGCATTCCTTCGCGGCTCGCCCACATGGCAGCCCGGCTCGTCCTGGCCGTGGACCTGGGCCGCACCAGCGGCGCTCCTGATCTTCCTGTTGGGTCAGGCATTGGGTATCGGCGTCGTCGTCCTGGTCTCCGGGCCGCCCAACGCGTCGATCGGCGAAATTCTGAGCCAAATAGAGCCGCTCGATATGCGCCTGCTGCTTGCCGGCCAGATCGGCACCATCGTGCTGACGGTATTGGCCGCTTATATGTTTCGCTCCAACCCGACCCGGCAGCTTCGCTTGGTCGAGCCGGACGGCGGGCTCCGCAGCTATGTCCTGGCACTGTTGGTCATGCTGCCACTTCTCATCACGGTCAATGCCGTCACCTGGGCAGTGGCCCCCGACGCCGTACTGCGCGACTTCATGCTCTTCAAAGACTTGGTCCAGCAGCCCAACTGGTTGCTTCCGGCCCTGGCCATTGCCATCGGCGCGCCGCTCTCGGAAGAGCTACTGTTTCGCGGCTTTCTGCTCTCCTCTGTGGGCAGTTCGCGGTTGGGGTATTGGCCGTCAGCCACCCTCGTGGCGCTGAGCTGGACGATGCTGCATGCGTCCTACTCGGCAATCGGCATGATCGAGGTGTTCGTCATCGGCATGTACTTGTCGTGGACCCTGAAACGCACCGGCAGTCTGCTCGTACCGCTCTTCTGCCATGCCGTTTATAATGCGAGCTTGTTCATGGTGTTGCGCTGGATTGCCTGACGACCTGTGGAGACCGCCCGCTGCCGGCGTGTGCTGGCGCGAGAATCCCTGTAACGGAGCCCAATGCACCAGTATCTCGACCTCATGCGCCATGTGCGCGACCACGGCACCCGGAAAACCGATCGCACCGGCACGGGCACGCTCAGTGTGTTCGGCCATCAGATGCGCTTCGATCTGGCGGACGGCTTCCCGCTGGTCACGACCAAGCGCGTACACGTCAAATCGATCGTGCATGAGTTGATTTGGTTTCTGGCCGGCGACACCAACATTACTTATTTGAAGAAACACGGCGTCTCGATCTGGAACGAGTGGGCGAACGCAGAGGGCAATCTGGGGCCCGTCTACGGCAAGCAGTGGCGCTCCTGGGGAGCACCCGGCCCCAGCGGTATCGATCAAATCAGCGTGGCGATCGACACCATCAGGCGCAATCCCCACAGCCGGCGAATCATCGTGACAGCCTGGAACCCCACGGAGTTGCCCGACATGGCCTTGGCCCCCTGCCACTGCCTGTTCCAATTCTACGTGGCTGACGGGCGCCTCTCGTGCCAACTCTACCAGCGCTCGGCGGATATTTTCCTGGGCGTGCCATTCAACATCGCGAGTTATGCCCTGCTGACGCTGATGATGGCGCAGGTGACGGGCCTTAAACCGGGCGAATTCGTGCACACGCTGGGGGATGCCCACCTGTACCTGAACCACCTCGAGCAGGCCGATCTCCAGCTCTCGCGCGCCCCGCGCGCGCTGCCGGCGGTGCGCCTCAATCCAGAGGTCACGTCGATTTTCGAGTTCCGAGCAGAAGACATCGAGGTCGTCGGCTATGACCCGCATCCCTTGATAAGGGCGCCGGTGGCGGTTTAAGGCAACAGTGTGACTAAACTACACTAGTCGGAGCCAGCAGGGCATCTCAGGCTATTTTTCGAAAATAATTTTCGGAGAGAGTTCGGTCCGATGGGTAAATTTTTTTTCATGACGGCTGCGGCGTTGCTTGCCGGTGTCGGCGCATGCGCCTCATCATCGGATAAAATCGCCGCGCAATATGCGTCACCGCTTCAGTATCAAAGCTATAGCTGCGCGCAATTGGCTGAGGAAGCACAGCGGATATCTGCCCGCGTCGCTCAAGTTTCAGGTGCCCAAGATCAGAAGGCCACCAATGATGCAATCGCCACGACGGCTGCGATCATCATATTCTGGCCGGCAGCATTTCTAGTCGGCGGCAACGATCAAACAACCGCTGAGCTATCGCGGCTGAAAGGCGAGTTCGAAACGATCGAAAAAGTGGCGATAAGCAAGAATTGCGGCCTGCAAATGCGCCAGCAATCCGCACCACCCCGACGCGAGCGTGAGCCGAGAGAACCGCGTGCCTGACACTTACATATCCCTCGTCGTCGCCGTCGCCGAGAATGACGTGATCGGTCGCGGCGGGCAGTTACCGTGGCGCATGCCGTCCGACTTGAAGGTTTTTCGGCGCCTGACCCTGGCTAAGCCGATCATCATGGGGCGCCGTACATTCGCTTCCATCGGCAAGGCCCTGGATGGTCGCGACAACATCGTCGTGACGCGTGATGCGAGCTTCCTGGCGCCGGGCGTGACCGTCGCCACGTCGCTCGACGAGGCCTTGCAGATGGCACATCGGTTCGCCGCAGCGCGGGGTGCCGATGAGATCATGATCATCGGTGGCGCAGACATATTCGCGCTGGCGCTGCCTCTGGCGGATCGGGTCTACCTCACCCGCATCCACGCAAATCCGCAGGGCGACATCACCTTCCCCCCGCTGGCTCCAACAGACTGGAGCGAGACGAAGCAAGAGCCCATAAGCCCCGATCCTCGCGACGATCATAAGGCTACGCTAACCCTATACGAGCGGGCGGGAAGAGCGGTCGGGTTGTAGACGATCCTCATCGACGGCGACCGTAAAGAGAGCGTGGCGAGCCCAGCAGCCACCCCCATATTGATGCTTGTTAATTTGCATGGGCTAGATCCCGGCCCTATAAGCTCGGTCCACGTGTAAATTTGCCGATCGGTCGGCGCGATCGTCACACACCCCGGATCAAACGATCCGACAGGGGCGAGGTGACGGGCGACCATCTGCGCGCATGGCCGACTGAATAGGCGACCAAACGAAACGTCAGAGGCGGTAAAACAAGATGCCTTGGAGCAATCAGAGTGGCGGCGGCGGCGGCTGGAAAAGCGGCGGCGGCGGTGGCGGCGGCGGTGGCGGCGGGCCTTGGGGGCAGGGTCCCTCGGGCGGCGGTGGTGGTGGAGGTGGTGGTGGTGGTGGTGGTGGTGGACAACCCCCAGACCTCGAGCAGCTCCTCAAGCGCAGCCAGGACCGCATCAAGCAGACGATGCAGGGCTCGGGTCTGCCCGGCCCCGTGTTGCTGTTGATTGCAGCGCCGCTCGTGGCGCTGATCTGCTTTTGGGCCTTCACGTTCCGCGTCAATCCCGATGAACTGGGCGTCGTCATGCGCTTCGGCCAATTCGTTCGCCAGGAACCGCCGGGTCTCCACTTCCGCCTGCCGCCCCCGATCGAAGAGGTCTACAAACCCACGGTCACGCGACAGAACATCATCGAAATCGGATTCCGGTCTACGCCATCGGGTGGGCGCGCGTTCCAGGCCGGCTCATCGGTTCCCGAGAGCCACATGCTGACCGGCGACGAGAACATCGTCGACCTCCAGTTCGTGGTGTACTGGCGCATCCGCGATGCCCAACAATACCTGTTCAACATCAAAGACCCCCATACGACGGTGAAAGAGGTTGCCGAGAGCGCGATGCGCGAAATCGTCGGCCAGTCGAACATCGCTCCCCTGCTGACCGAGGCCCGCCAGAAAACGGAAGCCGAAGTGCAGAAGCTCATCCAGACGGTTCTGGACACCTATGCCTCGGGCATTCGCATCGACGGTGTGACGCTCCAGAAAGTCGATCCACCCAACCAAGTGATCGAAGCCTTCCGCGACGTACAGGCGGCTCGCGCCAACAAAGAACAGCTTCAGAACGAAGCCAACACCTACGCCAACAAGGTCGTTCCCGAGGCGAAGGGCGATGGGGACCGTATTCTCCAGCTCGCCGAGGGTTACAAGCAGCAAACCGTCGCCGAAGCCAACGGTCAGGCGGCTCGTTTCCTCAAGATTTACGAAGCTTACGCCAAGGCACCGGACGTGACGCGCCGCCGTATGTTCCTCGAAACGATGGAGCGGGTCCTCAACGGCGCCGAAAAGGTGATCATCGATCCCAAAGCGGGTGGCAGCCAGGGGGTCGTTCCCTACCTCCCCCTCGAGCAACTCGGCCGCACGGCAAAGCCCGCAGGGAGTAATTGAGATGCGCATTCTCTTGTCCACCCTGGTGCTCCTCTTGGGCGGCGGCGCCGTCATCGCCTACTTCTCGTTCTTCATCGTTCACCAGAATGAGCAGGCATTGGTGCTGGAATTCGGTAGGCTCAAACGGGTCATCCAGACACCGGGCCTCAACTGGAAGATTCCGATCGTCGAAACGGTCGACTATTTCGACAAGCGCATCCTGGATCTCGATACCAAGGAGCAGGAAGTCTCGGCGTCCGACCAGAAGCGCCTAAACATCGATGCCTTCACACGCTACAAGATT
Organism: Hyphomicrobiales bacterium; assembly: GCA_031406575.1. GTDB lineage: Bacteria > Pseudomonadota > Alphaproteobacteria > Rhizobiales > Hyphomicrobiaceae. Next base: position 9,921 of record JANOHP010000115.1, on the reverse strand, counting down.
GTCGATCCGCTCAAGTTCTACGAAACCATCCGCGACGAGCGCATGGTCGCGTCCCGGCTCAGCCCCATCGTCGACAGCTCGATCCGGCGCGTTCTGGGCGCAGCGACGTTCCAGGAAGTCGTGCGCGACAAACGCGAAGAGCTGATGAACCGCATCGCCAAACAGGTGAACGAAGAAGGCAAGGACTTCGGCATCGAGGTGGTGGACGTTCGCATCAAACGCGCGGATTTACCTCCGCAGAATGCCGATGCCGTCTACAAGCGCATGATCGCCGAACGCCAGCGGGAAGCACAGCAATTCCGCTCGGACGGCGCTGCTGAAGCCAACCGCCTTCGCGCCACCGCCGACCGCGAAGCCACCGTCATCCGCGCCGAAGCCCAACGTAAGGGCGAGATCATGCGCGGCGAAGGTGATGCGGAGCGCAACCGGATCTTTGCCGAAGCCTATGGTCGTGATCAGGAGTTCTTCAGTTTTTATCGCTCGATGCAGGCTTACGAAGCTGGCTTCAAGCCGGGTGAAACGCGCCTCCTGATTTCGCCCGACAGCGAGTTCATGCGGTATTTTTCCAATCCGGGTGGCGGTGCTTCCCCGCCAGCGCTGACGACGAAGGCGCGGCCTTGATGGCCTAGATGGACGAGTTCGTCACCGCGTTGGGCCTCGTTCTGGTGATCGAGGGCCTCATTTGGGCGAGTTCGCCGGGCTTTGCCCGTCGCATGCTCGAGGCCTTGGCCACGATACCCGAGCAGCCCTTGCGGTTGGCAGGTGTCGTGGCGATTGCCGTCGGCGTTGCTATGGTGTGGAGTGTGCGCGGTACGTGAATAGTTCTCCCCTATCCCCCTGGCAGGCTCCGAGCTCCAGCCAAGCGAGGTTTGCGTCATGATTGCGACACGGAAACGACGGGCCACTGCTGGACCGGTCCGAGCCGGTGTGCTCGGGCGCTGGATGGCCGGCGGCGCACTAGGACTGGTGCTCGGCGCACTCGCGCTGTCGGTGAATGTCGGCGCACAGGGTCGCGTGGGTCTGCAATCGGTTTCGCCACTCGCCGAGCGCTTGACCGCCGCCGTCGTCAACATCTCGACCAGCCAAACCGTCAAGGGACCGCAGGGCGTGCCGCTGCCGAATGTGCCCAAAGGCTCGCCTTTCGAAGAATTCTTCGACGACTTCTTTTCGAAGCGCGGGGCGCGCCCGCAGCAGGATCGCAAAGCGTCGTCGCTGGGTTCAGGCTTCATCATCGACGCCAAGGAAGGCCTAATCGTCACCAACAATCACGTCATCGACGGCGCCGACGAAATCGTCGTCAACCTGTCCGACGGCAGCAAGCTGAAGGTCGACAAGGTCCTGGGCAAGGACACCAAGACGGACCTCGCGCTCCTCAAGGTGACCCCGAAAAAGCCGCTCACGGCCGTCAAATTCGGCTCGTCGGAGCAAATGAAGGTCGGCGACTGGGTTCTGGCGATCGGCAATCCGTTCGGCCTGGGTGGTTCGGTGAGCGTGGGCATCATTTCGGCCAAACAACGCGACATCAACTCGGGCCCCTACGACGATTTCCTCCAGACCGATGCCGCCATCAACAAGGGCAACTCGGGTGGTCCGCTGTTCAACATGGATGGCGACGTCATCGGTGTGAACACGGCGATCATTTCCCCCTCGGGCGGCTCCATCGGCATCGGCTTCGCCGTGCCCTCCGATACGGCGCTCGCCGTGGTCGACCAACTGCGCGAGTTCGGAGAAACACGGCGCGGCTGGCTCGGTGTCAAAATTCAATCGGTGACGGACGACATCGCCGAAACGCTGGGCGTGAAGGAAAACACGGGCGCGCTCGTCTCCGGCCTCACCCCCGATGCCCCGGCTGCCAAATCCGGCATCGTCGCCGGCGACGTGATCGTGCGCTTCGACGGCAAGGACGTGACGTCGACGCGCGGCTTGCCTCGCCTCGTGTCGCAAACGCCGATCGGCAAGACAGTCGACGTGGAAGTGCTGCGCAAAGGGCAGAAAATATCGTTGAAGGTCACGGTCGGCCATCTGCAAGAGGATGCCGACGACGCCGCGGCTGCCAAAAATTCCAGCGGTGGCGGCGGCAGCAAGCCGGATGGCACGGGCACGCTCGGGATGACACTCGCCCCCATCGACGATGCCCTGCGCGCCAAGAACAAAATCGATCCCAAAGTCAAAGGCCTGCTGGTCACGGAGATCGATCCGAAGAGCAAGGCCGCCGAAAAGGGGATCAAGGTCGGCGATGTCATTGTCGAGGCGGCGCAGGACCCGACTGCTACGGTCGACGACTTGATAAAGAGCATCGCCAAAGTGCGTCGCGCCAACCGGCCGGCTATCCTGCTGCGCGTCGAGGGAGGGAAGAGTGATGTGCGCTTCATCGCCGTGCCCCTCGATCCGTGAGGGCCGACCATAAATTGTGGGGGCGCGCTCGTGAATGACATGCCCCCGGTATTGGACTGCGTTATAGACAGCGCCACGCCGCGCGACAGACGCGGCCCAGCCCGCGCCCCTGGAGGCCTCACGTGACGGACAACCACGGCCTCTTCGACACGATCCGAAGCAATCTCGCCCCGGTGCACCCCGACGGCTACAAGTTCGTCGGCATCGCCGGCGGTGTGGCCGTGCTTCTGTGGCTGATCCTGCCGTGGTCTCTGCTGGCCTATGTGGCGCTGGGGATCATGGCCTATGTCGCCTACTTCTTCCGGGATCCCGCGCGCGTTTCACCCCTGCGTGAAGGTCTCGTGGTGGCGCCCGGAGACGGCCGCATTTCCTCCATCGACACCGTGCGGCCGCCGCCGGAATTGGGCCTCGACGAGACGCCACGCCTGCGCATCTCGATTTTTCTGTCGGTGTTCGACGTGCACGTGAACCGCTCTCCCGTCGCTGGCCGCATCACGCGGTCGGTGTACGTCCCTGGCGCGTTCCTCAACGCAGCCCTCGATAAGGCGAGCGAAGACAACGAGCGCCGAGCCCTGGTGATCACCCAACCCAGCGGCATTGAAATCGCGGTCGTACAGATCGCCGGTCTCATCGCGCGCCGCATCGTCACCTTCAAGGGGGAAGGCGACAGCCTGGGCGTCGGCGAGCGCTTCGGATTGATCCGCTTCGGCAGCCGGGTCGATGTGTACCTGCCGCCCGGCCGCACCGCGCTGGTGGCGGTCGGTCAGCGGGCCGTCGGTGGAGAGACCATTCTGGCCGACCTCAAATCCACCGAGCCCGAGCGCGAGGCCCGCGCAAGCTAACCTGTCAAGCTGAGGACAACGGCCGCGATGGACAAGGAAGACCTCCCCGAATTCAAGGATGAGCCCCGGTGGCGGCGGCGTCGACGCCTGTTGCGCCAGCGAAAGATTCCCGTTCGTTTCCTGGTGCCGAACTTCTTCACCCTGCTCAGCCTGTGCGCCGGCGTGACCGCCATTCGCATGGCCATCGAGCATCGGTTCGAATTCGCTGCCGCGCTCATCGTTGCCGCAGCCCTGCTCGATGGCGTGGACGGCCGGCTCGCACGCGCGCTGAAAGCTCAATCGCGCTTCGGCGCCGAGCTCGACAGTCTCGCGGATTTCGTCAATTTCGGTGTCGCGCCCGGCATCCTGATCTTCACTTGGTCGCAGGACGGGTATCGCGGATTCGGGTGGATCGCGGTGCTGGCGTTTGCCTGCGGTATGGGATTGCGACTGGCGCGCTTCAACTCGATGCTCGAGGTGGACAAGCCCGGCTGGCACTCGAACTATTTCACCGGCATTCCGGCCCCTGCGGGCGCTGTCGCCGTGCTGCTGCCGTTCTATCTCGAGGGAATTGGCCTGTCGTCGATCCGAGGGATGCCGATGCTGACGTCGGTCTACACTCTGGTTCTGGCCGGTTTGCTGGTGTCGACCCTGCCCACGTTTTCAGGCAAGCTGTTGGGCGAGAAGATCGGCCGCGAATGGGTGCTTCCCATTCTGGTGGCCGCAGCACTGCTGGTGGGCTTACTCGTCACCTACCCGTATCCGACGCTGACCGTGGTGACAGTCGTTTACCTCGCGCTCATTCCGGTCAGCTATCGCCGCTTCCGCGACAAACAGCGCCAGTGGGACGTCGCCAACCCGACGATCGAACCGGTGCCGGGTGCCGTCGGCGGCGGACTGCCGAGCGGGACAGCAAGTGCCGCCCACCCCGCGCCCCCGACCGAGACGAAACACTGAACGCTGCAGCCCTGCGGTCACCGTTTACGCAGCGCGCCGGTTTCGTCGACCTTGCGCAACGAGACCAGTTCCGCGGCACTCGGCGGCGGGACGACGCCCGCGCCTGGTCGAATCTGCAACGGCCAGCCCGTCTCCTTCACAATCTCGTCGGGGCTGGAAAACTCGTACCAGCCATCGAGGCCGAACTCCTTCGTCTGAGGATCGGGCCGCAGGATGCCCAGCGTCGTCACGATCGCCGACGGTCCGCCGCCGACAAACCCGTGCCGCGCGCGCGCCTCGCCGCCCTCGAGATATCCCGGTGAGCTGATGTACGTCACCTTTTCGGTAAAGCGCTTGGGCTCGTGCGCCACCATGATCAGGTAGCGCTTGGCGCCGCAGGCGATGTCGTTGGCGCCACCTGCCCCCGTCAGCCGGGTTTTCGGCGTGCGGTAGGTCGGGCCGATCTCGCCGTCCCAGATGCCGGTGGTATTGACGTTGCCGAACTTGTCGACTTGCGCTGCGCCGATGATGCCGACATCGCAGCGACCCGACCCCACGAGGCAGCCCAGCGCGTCGAGCGCGGAGGTAAAGCTCGTGGCGTTGGTCGAGATGCGATTGCACTCGATCCCCCAGGGTAGTCCGCCGACGGGCGAGGAACCGAACACACCGCCTTCGGTCATGGCGCGCACGTTGGGCGCGTGGTGCGCCTGCGCGAAGAAGCCGGCCAGCATCGACAGACCAACACCGAAGATCGCGATTTCGCGGTCGCGGATTTCGCGCCCCGTGGCAATCGCCATCATTTCCTGGCGCGTGTAGCCGTCGGGCTCGCGTCCACCCTGCTGTGCCGCCGCACTCATGACAGACCTCCCTGGGCCTGGATCGATGCCACCTCGGCGGGCGTCAGGATCCACTTTCGGTAGGGATCGGCCAGGAAACTCGTGGTGCTCTGTTCCAGCTTGGCGAGGCGCTCGGCGCCGATCACCCGCAGCCAGCTGTCCACGTCGGTCCAGCTCGACACGTAGTCGCGCACGTAGGCCTCCGTCCCCTCCGCTGTGCCCAGCGCGGTGTTCATCGCCCGCATGTGCTCCTCGTCGACATCGTACATGCCGGGCGAGGATGCGGGCCACGCCCCGAAGGGCCAATAGACGACCGCTTCGACGACGAGTTCGGGGATGCGCACCAGATTGGGATACTGGCGGATGCAGGCCGGATCGACGATCGCATCGGCGATCAGAACGACGCGCTTGGCCGCCCGCGACAGTTCGAACCGGCTCCACTCCGTCCCCAGCATGATGGCGTTGCCCATGGGATCGGCAAACGTCACGTGGATCGCCGCCACGTCGGGCCGCAAGGGCTGGAAGGCGCCCACTTGGCGCCCCGTGAAGGGGTCGGTGACCATCGGGATCTTGGACCGACTGGGGTTTTCGTCCGGCGCAAAGGCACTGCGGTCCTGCAGGTCGGAGCCGATGTTGACGGTCGCGGGCACGAACGGCCAATTCAGCGCGCCACCCAGGTAGCGCAACGGAATCGACAGGTTGGAATAGTCCTCGAGCGCCATCGTGCCGGTTTCGACGGCACGGCGCAGTCCGTTGGCGAACCCGAACACTTCCAGGCCCGAGAAGCCGCACTCGGCCTTGGTCGCATTGCCATTGGCCGCGAGCAGGTTCAACTGCTGGGTATTGCAGTGGAAGATCGTGTGCAGATTGCGAACGCCCTGGCGCACCATCTCGCGCCCGAAGACGATGGCGTCCGAGCCGATCGGCAGGGCTGCCCCGCTAGCGTAAATCATGCCATCGCGCGCAAAGCGGCGCACGGCGTCGGACAGCGAGATCAACTTGTGATCGGGCATCGGGACCGTCACTCCCCCGGAGATCGAATGAAAGCAGCCGCGCCTCTTAACGCAGAAACGTCGAAGACGCCACGGCTGGCGTATCGGCGCGGGGATTGCGCCGCCGTCCCACTGCTTCCCGGACGTCGCACCCGTGGCGCGGCGATCCGGGTTCGCGCGGGTGCAATGAAACGACGCCAGCGCAAGAGCGAGGCTGGGCCGTGCAGCAACGGCGCAACCGAATTTCTATTTCCCCGACGCGGTCCCGGCTCTCGCTTCGCTCGGCGCGGAAACAAAGGAGGAGGGTTGGGATCGGGAGCGCGCCCCCCGTGCCGCACCACTCGAGTCGGGCCGTTGTGGGGCGCTTGCCTGCCGCTGCGATACGGCGTTCGCCGAGGGCTTGTGTCGAGCCGCGCCGGGCGGCATAAGTGACACTCGCCGAACCGTGGACGACCTCTGCGGCGGCACTAGGGACACCCGAGGATAAAGTTGCATGTCGACCCGCCAGGAAGGTGCGCCCTCACCGCCGATTACGTCGCGAGATGATCTCATTCAGTGGTTTTCCGTCGGTTGCAAACCGAAATCGGAATGGCGGATCGGCACCGAGCACGAGAAGATCGTTTTTCGCACGCTCGATCTGCGGCCCGTACCCTATGAGGGACCGCGTGGCATTCGCGCCTTGATGGAAGAATTGATCAACCGCTACGGTTGGCTGCCGATCCATGAACGCGACACGATCATCGCGCTGAAACGCCCCGAGGGCGAACCGGCGGCCAACGTCTCCCTCGAGCCAGGGGGACAATTCGAGCTGTCCGGCGCGCCGCTGACCACTCTGCATGAGATCGCCGACGAAACGCAGCTGCACCTCGACCAAGTGCGCGCGATCGGAGAGGAACTGAAACTCGGCTTCCTGGGCCTGGGCTTTTCGCCGAAATGGAAGCTCGCCGAGACGCCGAAGATGCCCAAGCGGCGCTATGGCGTCATGACCCGCTACATGCCGCAGGTCGGCAAGGGCGGCCTCGAAATGATGTATCGCACCGCGACCATTCAGGTGAACCTGGACTTCGGCGACGAAGCCGACATGGTGAAGAAGCTGCGCATGTCGCTGGCGTTGCAGCCGATCGCGACGGCGCTGTTTGCCGCCTCGCCGTTCACGGAGGGCAGGCCAAACGGCTTCCTGTCGCTGCGCAGCGAAGTCTGGCGCGATACCGATCAGAACCGCACGGGCATGCTGCCGTTCGTGTTCGAAAGCGGCATGTGTTTCGATCGCTATGTCGAGTATGCGCTCGATGTGCCGATGTATTTCATCTATCGCAACGGCGACTACATCGATGTCGCCGGTGCCTCGTTTCGCGATTTTCTGGCGGGCCGTCTGGCGACCAAGCTGAATCGGCCGGAGCTTGCCGCACTCGAGCCGACGATCGACGACTGGTCGGACCACATCACGACGATTTTCCCCGAAGTGCGCATGAAGCGGTTCCTCGAGATGCGCGGTGCCGACGGCGGCCGCTTCGATCACATCTGCGCGCTGTCGGCATTCTGGACGGGGCTATTTTACGATCAATCCGCCCTCGATGCCGCGTGGGACGTGTGCCGGACGTGGACGACCGAGGAGCGCCAAGGCCTGCGCAACGACGTGCCCCGGCACGCCCTGAAGGCCCGCCTGCGCCGCCATTCCGCCCGTGACCTCGCCCGCGAAGTCGTGGACATCAGTTTGGCGGGATTGAAAGCGCGCGCGCTGACGAATGCCAAAGGCGACGACGAGCGCATCTACCTCGACCCACTCCAGCGTATCGTGGAGTCTGGTCGCACCGTCGCCGACGACATGCTCGAAGCCTTCGAGAAATCCTGGGGCGAAGACATCGACCAAGTATTCAAGGACTATCGGTTCTGAGCGTGGCGTGCTGACTGGCAACCGATCAATCCCTCGCGGAGGTCGCAATGGATGTGACGATCTACCACAATCCCGCATGTGGCACCTCGCGCAACACGCTCGCCCTGATCCGCGCCCGAGGCCTCGAGCCGACACTCATCGAATACCTGAGATCGCCGCCGACGCGTGCAGAATTGCTGGACCTCGTGCACCGCATGGGTCTGCCGCTGCGCGCCGTGCTGCGCAAGAAGGGCACACCGTTCGCCGAACTGGACCTCGATAATTCGGCGCTCGGCGATGACCAGTTGCTCGACGCGATCGCGCAACACCCCATCCTCATTGAACGCCCCATCGTCGTGACACCCAAAGGCGTCCGCATCTGCCGCCCGGCAGAGACCGTGCTGGAGCTGTTGTGAGTTCGGTCTGATCGCCCGACATACACAGGAAGCACGCCAGAGCATGCCCCACGCCGCGCAACGTCGCCTCATGTCGCCCGGCAGGCTGGTTGCCGTCGTTTGCGCCGCGCAAGTGCTCGTGCAGTTGGGGGCGTTTTTCTGGCCGGCCCTGCTGCCGGGTCTGATGCAGCGGTGGTCGCTGTCGAATAGTGAAGCGGGCTGGATCACGTCGTCATTCTATGCGGCCTACATGCTGTCCGTCCCGATCCTGGTGACACTGACCGATCGGGTCGACGCACACAGGGTCTACCTCTTCGGTGTCGGCGCAACAGTCGCCGGCCATGTCCTCTTTGCGTTCGCCGATGGATTCTGGTGGGCCATGGGAGCGCGGGGATTGACCGGCCTCGGCTGGGCCGGAACGTACATGACCGGGCTGAAGCTGCTGGCCGACCAGGTCGACGCCAAAATGATGTCACGCGCGGTGACGGGTCACGCTGCGTCGATTGGTATTTCAGGAGCCGCATCGTTCGCGGTCGCCGACCTGATCGCAGCTGTGGGAGGCTGGCCGGCCGCGTTTTGGACGGCCGCCGCAACAGCGACGCTGGCCCTGATGATCGTGGCGCTTCTGGTGCCGGGTCACGCACCCCCTGCGCCCAAGGCCGATGACGGCGGTGGCCTCTACGACTTCCGCCCCGTGCTGCGCAACCGTTCTGCGATGGCGTATGCGCTGGCCTACTGCATCCACACGCTCGAAATGAACGCGTTGCGCGGCTGGGGCGTGGCTTTCCTCGGCTGGGTCGCCGTCAGCACGGGAACCAGCACGGGATTCCTGACGCCCACGATCGTCGTGACCATCCTCGGCCTTATTGGAACGGTTGCGAGTATCGTGGGCAACGAGGCGTCCATTCGGCTCGGACGACGGCGGTTGGTCGTGATCGCGATGCTGGGATCGATCGTGCTCGCCGGGTCGATCGGCTTCCTGGGGCCAATGTCTTATGCCTTGGCGGTCGGTCTCATCACGATTTGGGGGATTGTCGTGTGGCTCGATTCCTCATCGCTGACGGCAGGCGCAGCGGGCACCGCCGAACCGTCGCGGCGTGGTGCAACGCTCGCCATTCATTCGATGCTGGGCTACGCGGGCGGCTTCATCGGGCCGCTGGCCGTCGGTTGGACGCTCGACGCCATGGGCGGCATGTCCCAACCCGGTTGGGGCGCCGCATTCGGTCTGATCGCGGTGCTGATGCTGGCCGCGCTCGGCGCCTTCATCGCGATCCGACCACGCGAGCTGACCGGCGATCGAGGGGCCGACTCATCGCCAACGTCTCGTTGAGAGGTCTTGGCACGGGATTACTGCGACCTCGGCACCTTCGGGAGTGGCGCTTTGCCTTTCTCGAGGCTGTCCAGCAGTCCACCGGGTGCGGCAGGCGCCGTGTCGGCCGGTGCCGGCGTGCTGCCGGGCGTGGCGGGCGCGGACACCGGTGCACTCGGACGCGCGTCGAGGGGCGATACGGCCGGCCCCGACCGTTGTGCGAGTAGCGTCAGCGAGACGCTGGTGACGAAAAAGAGAGCTGCCAGCCCCGCGGTCGCCCGTGTCAGCATGTTCGCCGTGCCCCGTCCGGTCATGAAACCGCCCGACGTACCGCCGCCCATACCGAGTGCACCGCCTTCCGACCG
>JANOHP010000113.1:0-1976 GCA_031406575.1 Hyphomicrobiales bacterium | reverse complement strand
TCTCACCCGCCGCATCGTGAGCTATCGGCAGTCCCATGTGCCGCCAGAGAGCCGCAACGTTGATGTCGCCGTCGTCCAAAAACTCGCGCGCGCGTTGCGGCGGCACAGGCACACAGACGTCCCCCTTGCAGAACCCCTCAGGCTTCAGTGTCCATCCGGTAGTTCGCTCAGCTTCAATTGAGGGAAGCCACAGGTCCTCGCCGTCGGCCCGCGCGCCTGCAACGGTGATCACCAATTGCTCAAAAAGGATGGTTGTCATCCAAAGGCTCCGTCTCGATTTGGATTAATGGGCAGACGCGAACTCTACTCGCCCTGTGACAGCGGCCTACATCGGGCACCGGGGTCAGTACATCCGACCCGTCGTGATGCGCGTGCCTTCCGGTCCAACCGCCTCACTGTGGAGCTGGCCTGCCGCGACCTCGAAGATCTCACCAGCCTTGAAGGAGCGGGGCACGCCATTAGAAGCGATGATGAACTCCCCGGTCGTCACGAGGCCACGGACTGAGTACTCATGGCCGTGCTCGCCATTGGCAGGCCGAGGATCCATCGTTTTCGTAGCGATCTCACTGTATCCGGCCGTGTTCAACTCTGCTTCAAATTCTTCGGAATTCATTTTGTGCTCCCTTCTCATCGATCGAGGTCGAACCGGAAGCGTCAAGTAGCGACTGCAGTCTGTCAAGGCGTTCGCGATGGTAGGGAGCCCGAGAAGTGCGTTATTGGTGCGGCCCACTCGTTGTTGCGTCATCACCGTTGGTCGGAGTTGCATTGACACTGTCAACCATGTCGCTGCTAGGTTGACATTGACCACGCGCCCGCGTGCCGAGCCTGAGGGGCGTGAACACTACCGAGATGTTTCGACATCAAGGCTTGGACGCGCCGAATCAAAGGTTGGCGAGTATCGAAATCTGAGGCGAGGAGGTGGCAGGGCGAGCGCGCAAAACTGGCGCTCATCAAGGTCACCGAGCAGGCTGAGACCCAACTGGTGGCCAACCGAGCGAACCTTCCGGTCCCGGGCGGCTGCGCAGCCACCACGCCCAGTCTTCGGGAATGAGGGAGAACGGATCGGTGTGCGCCAACTCGCGCGCAGCCCAAACTGGCCAGTGCGGGTTGGCCAGCGCAGGGCGGCCCAGAAACACGATGTCGATCACTTCCTGACGAATGAGTCGGTCTGCCACGGCGGGAATGCCCAGGTTCCAGCTGACCCCCACCGGTATCCCAACTTCGGCCCGAACGCGGGCGGCGCGGTCGACCATGAAGCCTACTTGGTCGAAGGGCACGTCCTTCATGTCGTCGGTGTTGAGGCCCAAACTGATGTCTGCGAAATCGAGGCCGTGGTGTTTCAACTCCCCGATCGCCCAGATCGCATCTTCGAACTGGATGCCGCGTTCATTGAAGTCGTCCGAGCCCAGGCGCATCGTCAGCGGAAGATGTGCGGGCCAGACCTCGCCTACGGCGTCGAGAGCCTCTCGATGAAAGCGCAGACGATTCTCGAGGCTGCCCCCGTATTTGTCCGTGCGCTGGTTCGCGAGAGGTGAGAAGAAACTCGCGCCCAGATAGCCGTGGGCAAAATGCATCTCCAGCCACTCGAAGCCACATTCGGAGGCCCGTCGCGCGGCGCTGGCATAGGCTCGGTGAATCTCGTGTATTTCGGGGATGCTCAACTCTTGCACCGGAAGCGTATAGCGGCGCCCATGCGGGATCGGCGAGGGCCCGCGCACTTGCCAACCATCCGGGTGGTCTGGCGGCAGTTGGATTTTGCCCTCCCACGGCTTGTTCTCGCTGCCCCTTCGTCCCGTGTGTCCAAGCTGGATCGCGGGCACGGCGCCCATGTCCTTGATGAGATGAGCAATCCTCGCTAGGCCGTCCTTCTGCGTGTCGTCCCAGATGCCGGCACACCCCGTACTGGTGCGGCCATCCGGCGTGATGGCGATCTGCTCGGGGAAGACCAGCCCAAACCCGCCCGCTGCACGCGATCC
>JANOHP010000089.1:0-20196 GCA_031406575.1 Hyphomicrobiales bacterium | reverse complement strand
GAACCCGTCGCCGAATCCCAAGCGTTGCGCGACTTGCGCCATCTGCCACCAGTCGGGTCGTGCATCGCCAGGCATTTGCAGAACCGCTCGCTGGCGCGATATGCGGCGTTCGGAATTGGTGACGGTGCCGCTTTTCTCTCCCCAGGCCGCCGACGGCAATGCCACGTGCGCCAGCGCCATCGTGTCCGTGTCGCGCTCGACCTCGGACACCACGACGAACGGGCACCCCTCGAGTGCGGCCCGCACCGCGTTCGCGTCCGGCATGCTGTCGACGGGGTTCGTCGCCATGATCCAGATGGCCTTGATGCGTCCGTCGGCAACGGCGCGGAACATATCGACGGCTTTGAGCCCCGGCGCGTCTGCAATGCGTGGCGAGCACCAAAACGACTGCACGATGCGCCGATGATCGGCGTCGCTCAGCTCCATATGGGCCGCGAGCATATTGGCCAATCCGCCCACCTCGCGGCCGCCCATGGCGTTGGGCTGGCCGGTCACCGAGAACGGGCCCATGCCGGGCTTGCCGATACGGCCTGTCGCCAAGTGACAGTTGATGATGGCGTTGACTTTGTCTGTCCCCGACATCGACTGGTTGACACCCTGGCTGTACACGGTGACGACGCGTTCGGTGGCGGTGAAGAGGTTGTAAAACTCGGATATTTGCTGGCGCGAGAGGCCAGTTGTCGTGGCAATTTCGCGCGAAGTCGCGTCCTGCGCGGCTTTCAACGCGGAGAGCAGGCCGCTGGTGTGGCGCCACACGAACGCGCGATCGATCGTCGCCTCGGCAGCGATGTGCTGCAGCAGGCCATTGAACAGCATCACATCGCTGCCGGGTGCGATGGCCAGGTGCATGTCGGCGATCTCGCACGTGGCCGTGCGTCGGGGATCGATGACGACAACTTTGGTGCCGCGCCGCTCTTTTGCAGCCGTCAGTCGTTGAAACAAAACGGGATGGCACCACGCGAGATTGGAGCCGACCAGCACGACGAGATCGGCCTCATCCAGGTCCTCATAGCAGCCGGGCACCGTGTCGGACCCGAACGCGCGCTTGTGGCCGGCCACCGACGACGCCATGCACAGCCGTGAGTTGGTATCGATATTGGCGGTGCCGATGTAGCCTTTCATCAACTTGTTGGCGACGTAGTAATCCTCGGTCAGGATCTGGCCCGAGACATAAAAAGCGACCGAACCCGGACCGTGCGCGTCGATGGTTTCTCTGAAACGGTTCGCGACGAGATCGAGTGCCGCGTCCCACGTCGCGGGCGTCCCGTGAATGAGAGGTGTGAGCAGGCGATCCTCGAGCGACAGCGTCTCGCCCAACGCTGCGCCTTTCGAGCAGAGGCGCCCGAAATTCGCCGGATGTTCGGGATCACCAGCAATCTCGACGCGGCCATCGGATTGGTGTTTCGCGAGGACACCGCAGCCGACGCCGCAATAGGGGCAGGTGGTGCGGATGGGCGTGGTCATGGCCGCCTCATGCCGCCTTCGCTGCCGGCAGGCTGCCGACATCCAGCAACAATCGACCAGCTTCGAGCTTCAGCGCGTAAGTGCCCACCGAACCTTCGTCGGCGCCCTGTGCTCTGCCGGTTTCGAGACTGATCACCCAGTTGTGCAATGGGCACGTCACCGAACGATCATGCACGATGCCTTGGGCGAGCGGCCCCGCCTTGTGCGGGCAGGCGTTGTCGATGGCAAACGCTTCGTTTTCCGACGTCCGAAAAACGGCAATGCAGGCGGTTTGCGCTTTGACGATGCGCGCGCCGCGAACGGGGATATCCGTTATCGCGCCGATATCGACCCAGCGTTCGGTGGAACCGCTCATTCGGCGGCCTCCTTGATCGTGAGGTCGGCCATCGGCCGGAACTCATGAGCTTCCTTGCCGGCGACACGTTCGGCCCAAGGGTCGGACTGCGAGAATGTCTGCGAATAGGCGAAGCGCTCGGTGAGTTTGCGGCGACGGTCGACGTCCGCCATGACCTGCGCGCGGATCGTCTCGACGCCGACGCGCTTGGCCCATTTGTAGATGCGCTCGAGATAGCGGCCCTGCTCGCGGTAAAGCTGAGTGAGGGCTGCGATCACCTCGATCACCTCCGCTTCCGTTTCGACGTGGCCGAGAACCTCGGTGCCTTTGATGTCGAGGCCGGCCGCGCCGGCAAAATGGATGTCGTAGCCCGACTCCACGCAGATGACGCCGACGTCCTTACAGGTGGCCTCGGAGCAATTGCGCGGACAGCCCGAGACTGCCATTTTCACTTTGGCGGGTGTCCAGGAGCCCCACAAAAATCGCTCCAGCTTGATGCCAAGACCCGTGGAGTCCTGTGTTCCAAAGCGGCACCAATCCGTCCCGACGCACGTTTTCACGGTGCGCAAGCCCTTCGCGTAGGCCGCACCCGACACCATGCCTGCCTTGTTCAGATCCGCCCAGACGGCGGGCAAATCCTCCTTCTTCACGCCCAGCATGTCGATGCGCTGGCCACCCGTGCATTTGACGGCGGGTATGTCGAATTTCTCGACGACGTCGGCAATGGCGCGCAATTCTTTGGCGCTGGTCATGCCGCCCCACATGCGCGGCACGACCGAGTAGGTGCCGTCTTTCTGGATGTTGGCGTGCACACGCTCGTTGATGAAGCGCGACTGACTGTCGTCGACGGCCTCGCCGGGCCACGTCGAAATCAGATAGTAATTGAGGGCGGGCCGGCATTTGGCGCAACCGCAGGATGTCGTCCACTCCAGCGCCTGCATCAGGTCGGGAATCGATTTCAAGCGCTTCGCCACGATCAGGCGGCGTACGTCGTCATGACCCAGCGACGTGCACTTGCACATGGGCTGCACGGCGGCAGGATTGTACGCCTCCCCCAGCGTCACCTTCAGCAGTTGTTCGACGAGCCCCGTGCACGACCCGCAGCTGGCCGATGCTTTCGTATGCGTGCGAACGTCGTCGACGCTCATCAGTCCGAGGCCGGATATGGCACCGGTGATCTTGCCTTTGCAGACGCCGTTGCAGCCGCAGATTTCCGCTTCATCCGGCAACGCTGCAACGGCCGCCGTAGGGTCCAGCGGACTGCCTCCAGCATACGCAGGACCAAAGATCAGAGTGTCTCGCAGCTCGGCAATCGATGTCCCGCGCTTGACGAAGTCGAAGAACCAAGCCCCGTCCGCCGTGTCACCGTAGAGCACGGCGCCGATCATCTTGTCGCCGGCGAGGACCAGTCGTTTGTAAACGCCGCGCGTCGCATCGCGCAGAACGATCTCCTCGCGATCCCCGCCTTCGGCGAAATCTCCCGCGGAAAACAGATTGATGCCCGTGACTTTGAGTTTCGTGGCAACCGCGCTCGGCGTGAACGTCGCGCTGATATCGCCCGCCAGTTGGGACGCGATGACATCGGCCATTTCGTAGAGCGGTGCCACGAGGCCGAACACTTGGCCATGCGCCTCGGCGCATTCACCGACGGCATAAACGTCGGGATCGGATGTGCGCATCGCGGAATCGACAACGATGCCGCGATTGACGGTGATTCCGGCATCTTTCGCCATTTGCGCATTGGGCTTGATGCCGACAGCCATGACGACGAGATCAGCTGGTAGCCGCGTGCCGTCTTCCAACAAGACGGCTTCGACCTTTTTTTCCCCCAGAATGGCTTTGATGTTGGCCTTGGTGATGACGGTGATGCCGCGCGCTTCGATCGCTTTCTGCAGAAGATGACCAGCCGGCGTGTCGAGCTGACGCTCCATCAGCGTCGGCATGAGATGCAGAACGGTAACGGACATGCCCTGCTCTTTGAGGCCGACGGCTGCTTCCAGGCCCAGCAGTCCACCGCCGATCACGACGGCGCTGCCGCGAGATTTGGCGGCGAGCAACATCGCCTGCACGTCGTCGAGGTCACGATAGGAGAGCACGCCAGCCAGCTTGTGACCCGGAACCGGAATGATGATCGGCAGTGAGCCCGTGGCAATCAGCAGCTTGTCGTAGGGCACCGTCAGGCCACGGGCGGACGTAACGGTTTTGGCGGCGCGGTCGATCTGCGTCACCGACGTACCCTTGTAGAGCGTCACGCCATTTTTCACGTACCAGCCGTCGCCGTGGATGACGATTTGGTCGTAGCTTTTCTCGCCCGACAGCACCGGCGACAGCATGATGCGGTCGTAGTTGACCCGAGGCTCCGCGTTGAAAATCGTCACGTCGTAGGCGTCTGGCGCCCGCTCGAAGAGTTTTTCCAGAGCGCGGCCAGGGGCCATGCCATTGCCGATGACGACCAGTCGTTCTCGCTTCGACGGCGGCGAATCAGCCTCGGCTTTCGCGCGTTTCGAGGTTGTGGGTTTCACCGTCATGCCGAGGCCTCCACATAGTGGTGACGTTCATAGAGGAACCGCAGCACGGCCTCGCGCGCGCCGATGTAGGTCGGATCGGACACCAGCTCGAGGCGATGCCGCGGGCGGGGCAAGTCCACCTCGAGAATTTCGCCGATGCGGGCCGACGGACCATTCGTCATCATCACGATGCGGTCCGACAGCAGAACCGCCTCGTCGACATCGTGCGTGATCATGATCGCGGTGTTGCCCAGACGCGCATGAATTTGCATGACGCTGTCCTGCAGGTGGGCGCGGGTGAGCGCATCGAGTGCACCGAACGGCTCGTCCATCAACAAGACTTTGGGTTCCATGGCCAGCGCTCGCGCGATGCCGACACGCTGCTTCATGCCGCCCGAAATCTCTCCCGGTCGCTTGTCCTTCGCATGCCCGATTTGGACGAGATCGAGGTTGTGCAGCGTCCAGTCGTGGCGCTCGGCCTTGCTCTTCTTACCCGAAAAGACTTTATCGACGGCCATGCGCACGTTTTCATAAACCGTGAGCCACGGCAGCAGAGAGTGGTTCTGGAACACGACGGCGCGTTCGGGTCCCGGTGCGTTGACCTCCTGGTCTTCGAGCAGCACCGCGCCGCGCGTCACCGGAATGAGACCGGCGATCAGGTTGAGCAACGTCGACTTGCCGCAACCGGAGTGGCCGATGATCGAGACGAACTCGCCGCGATCGATACGCAGGTTGATATCGTGCAGCACGTCGCTTTCGACATTGCCGCGCTTGAACACCTTGTCGACGTGCTCGATGGCCAACAGCGGTCGCCCCGACGGCTGTAGCCGCGGGGTCGCGTGGGTCACAGCGTCCAGTTTCGCAATCATATGCATGTTCCTCAAGCCGCCGCCGTACCGCGCGTCGCGATGCGCCCGACAAAAGCGACGATGTGGTCGAGTACGAAACCGACGAGCCCGATGTAGACGAGGGCGACGACGATGTCGGAGAGACGCGAGGAGTTCCACGCATCCCAGATGAAAAAGCCGATACCCACGCCGCCCGTCAGCATCTCGGCAGCGACGATCGCCAACCACGACAGTCCGATGCCGATCCTGAGGCCCGTGAAAATGTAAGGCGCCGCCGACGGTATCATGATGCGCCAGAAGAACTCGACCTGATTGAGCCGCAGCACCTCGGCGACGTTGCGGTAGTCCTGTGGAATGTTGCGGATGCCCACAGCCGTATTGATGATGATCGGCCAGATCGCCGTGATGAAGATGACGAATATGGCGGAGGGGTTCGCGTCGCGAAAGGCTGCCAGCGAGATCGGCAGCCACGCCAGCGGCGGAACGGTGCGCAGGATTTGGAAGACAGGGTCCAACCCGCGCATCGCATAAACGCTTTGGCCCACGAGCGCGCCGAGCAGCACGCCGACCACGGCCGCAAGGCCAAACCCTATGGCGACCCGCTGCAACGAGGTGAGGACCCTCCAGCCCAGCCCAATGTCCTGCGAGCCATTGACGAAGAAAGGATCGGTGATGAGATCGCGCGCCTCGGTCCAGATGCGCGATGGCGCGGGCAGGCTCGATTTCGGACCGGAGGCCGCCACCTCCCAAATGAGGAGCATCACAGCGATTACGATCAGCGGCGGCAGCAGAACGGCTGCCACCTCGCGCGCATGACCAGAGATCCGCTCTCCGAGCGGTGCTTTGCGGGGCGCCAGTACGACCACTTTGGTGGCTTCCGGCTCGTAGGCGGGAGGGCTCGACGTCTCTGGCGACTTCGATGATCGGACTTTGATTACCGTCGCAGTCATACTCGTGTTTTCCCCGCAGTTGCGCGTGTGAATCGAAGTCTTGCTCACACCGTTGCGCGTTTGATAGCCAGTGAGTTGAGATAGGCCGATGGATTGGCCGGATCGAACGTCTTGCCATCGAAGAACGTCTCGATGCCGCGCGAATCGCCTGTGGGCAAGTTCGCCAAGCCGAGAGCCTTGCCAGCCGTCAGCCAAAGATCACTGCGGTTGGTTTTTTCGACGAGCCCTTTGATGTCGAGCGTCGGATCGAATTTTCCCCAACGAATGTTTTCCGTGGCAAACCACGTGTCGAGGCTCTTCCAGGGGTAAGACACGGCGCCGTTCTCACCCCAGAATTTCATCGCGAGCTTGGGATCGTTTGCTTTGCGGCCGAGCCCATAATTGATCTCGCCCTTGATGCGGCCGATGATGTCGGCGACGGGCACGTTGAACCACTGGCGACGCCCGACGATCTCGGCCATCTCGTCTTTGTTCTCGAGCTTGTCGCACCACTGCTGAGCTTCCATCACCGCCATCATGATGGCCAGCGTGGCGCGTGGATGGGCGTCGACCCAGTCGGCACGCATCGCCAGAATTTTTTCGGGATGCTTGAACCAGACTTCGCCTGTCGTAACAGCCGTGTAGCCGATGTCTTGATTGACGAGCTGCTCGTTCCACGGCTCACCGACACAAAAACAGTCCATCGTGCCAACCTTCATGTTGGCCACCATTTGCGGTGGCGGCACGGTGATCAGCTTGACGTCGTTGTCGGGATCTATTCCGCCGGCTGCGAGCCAATAGCGAATCCACAAATCATGCGTGCCGCCGGGGAAGGTCATTGCCGCAGTGGGCTCTTTACCCGCAGCCTTCTTCTTGGCGAAGGCCTCTTTCAAAGGGGCGGAGTCTTTTCCGATTTTCAGGTCTTTGTATTCGTTCGAAATCGAGATCGCCTGGCAGTCCTCGTTGAGGTTCAGCAGCGTGTACATGGGCAGCGGCTGCTTGTTCTGCATGACGGAGCCGGTGGCGTAGAGATGGGTTTTGGGGCGCAGAACGTGCCCGCCATCGATGCCGTTGGCCTTGGTGCCGAGCGCCATGTTGTCACGGGTCGCTCCCCAAGAGGCCTGCTTGGCGATATCCATGTCGGGAAGGCCGTGCTTGGTGAAAAACCCCTTCTCCTTGGCGATGACCAAGGGCGCCGCGTCAGTGAGGGCGATGTAGCCGAGCCGCGTCCCCTTCACTTCAGGACCCGCTCCCTGCGCAAACGCGCCGCCCGGAACCAGATTGCGAGCCGCCAGAAGCAGGGATGAGGCGGCGCCAACCTTAATGAGGCGGCGCCGATCAAAGGTGATGTGCGGCGGTGTTTCTGGACCGGGCATGAACCTCTCCATAGTGGTCGCAGCGCGCGGACGCGGGCCGCTCGGTGTCAATTAATTCAAGGTTCGTGCCAGTCTAATTTATTAGATTTTTCCTTTTTTAATCAATATGTTATGGATATAGATCGCTCGCGGCTTCAATTATGTATGCCACTATTTTGTGCACGTTCTGGATGCCGCCTAATTTTTGTGCGTCCCGGTCTTGGCCGTTTGCAATTGACGAAACCAGCAGCGGCGCTCAGCGGTCTGTCAACCACGCTCCGCCGATGTTCCATGGCGACGGAACTCGACTGGCCATAGCCCGTTGTCGGGAAGGGCGATCCGCTCCGCTACGACGGCAGGACGACCATGAGCGAAGCCAGAAAGCCCTCCCCCGGCCCGGCCCGAGGGCAGGCATCGGTTACACCACAGCGTCAGACATCCTCCGACGAGACGGCCGATCGACAGCCCGCGCGCGACTCACTGCCCTTGAAGCGGTTTTTGCGCACGGCGTCCGGATTTTGGACTGGATCCTCGAAATCCGTCGCGTGGCTCACGACTGCCGGATTGTTGGGGATCATCCTGGCCCTTCTGGCCGCTGCCTATGCGATGAACGTCTGGAACCGCGCCCTGTTCGACGGCTTGCAGAACCGCGATACCGCAGCGGTTGCCCGGTTGGCGTGGATTTACGCCATCGTGCTCGTCGTCAGCGTCGGCCTGAGTGTCGTTCAAGTCTACCTGCGCACGACATTGCAACGCCGCTGGCGCGAATGGCTCACCAATCACCTCGTCGATCACTGGCTTTCCCACGGCCGCTATTATCAGCTCAATCTCATCAAAGGCGATCACGCCAACCCCGAAGCGCGCATTGCCGACGACGTGCGCATCGCCACCGAAGCCCCCGTCGATTTCGTGAGTGGCGTTCTACAGGCCATCCTGTCGGCTGCAACCTTCATCGTCGTGCTGTGGAGCATCGGTGGCACGCTCGACTTGAGCTTCGCGGGTATTCCCTATGAGCTGCCGGGATTTCTCGTCGTTGCTGCCGTCATGTATGCGGTCATTGCCAGCGGGGCGATGGTGGTGATCGGAAAACAATTCGTTTCGGCGTCGGAAGCCAAGAACCAAGCGGAGGCCGAGCACCGCTACGCCATCAGTCGCGTCCGCGAGAACGGCGAGAGTATCGCGCTGATCCGAGGTGAAGAGGAGGAACGCGCAGGCCTTCTTCGAGCGCTCGGGACCGTATTGTCGACGTGGCGACAGATCACCTTCCAGTGGATGAAGACGACGGTCGTGTCGCAGACGTCGGGTTATATCGCGCCCGTGCTGCCGGTTTTGCTGTGCGCGCCGAAGTTTCTCGACGGGTCGATGTCTCTGGGCGAGATCATGCAGGCCGCGTCCGCTTTCACGATCGTGCAAGGCGCTTTCAATTGGCTCGTCGACAATTATCCGAGACTGGCGGATTGGACGGCCTCGGCCCGGCGTGTGGCCTCGCTGATGTCGTCGCTCGATGCGCTCGAAAAAGCGGAGGCAGGCGATCAGCTCACCCGCATTTCCATCACCAGCGATGGCGAAGTGGCGGCATTGCGACTGCGCAATCTGGCCGTCGCGCTCGATGACGGGACAGCCATCGTCGACGAAACCGAAATTGACATCATGCCGGGAGAGCGCGTTCTGATCGTCGGTGAGTCCGGCACCGGGAAAAGTACGTTGGTGCGTGCCGTCGCAGGCCTATGGCCGTGGGGGAGCGGGTCACTGCAAGTGCGTAAAGGCTCTCGCTTGTTTCTCTTGCCGCAGCGACCGTACGTGCCGATCGGGAGTCTGCAGCGCGCGGCAACTTATCCCGATGCCGCCGAGAGCCGCACCCACGAGGAGGTCGCTGACGCGTTCCGTCAAGTGGGCCTGGAGCATCTCGGCGACCGGCTTGACCACATCGGACCTTGGGATCAAACCCTGTCCGGCGGTGAAAAGCAGCGGTTGGCGTTCGCGCGGATCATTCTTCATCGTCCCGATATCGTCGTTCTGGACGAGGCGACGTCGGCGCTCGATCCCCAGAGCCAGGACGCGCTGATGACCCTCCTCATCACCCAATTCCCCGAAACCACGATCGTGAGCGTCGGCCATCGTCCCGAGCTCGAGGCGTACCACAGTCGCAAAATTACGCTGGCGCGCGACCCCGAGGGCGCCCGCATCATTGGCGATGACCTGCTCGCAGAGGGTAGAGTAGGGACCCGCCGTCGCAACTGGTTGAGCAAAGTGCTCCGCAGACACAAGCAGCCAACGCCTGCTTGAGCATCGCGAACCTCCAATGCAGAAGCCCGCGCCGTCCGCGGCAACCCCGAACCCGATCGACATGCCAATCAATATCCCAATCGTCTCGGCAACCACCCGCCAGGAGGCTCAGGCACAGTCTCGAGCTTGGAGGCCGTGCGCGAGTTTCGCCTTGAACTCGAGGATATTCTCATAAGCGTCTCGGGTTCTCGCCGGCGTCGCGTACTCCACGACGGACACGACTGTATCGAACGCAGCGGTCACGTCCGCAGGAAAGAGGACCGTCAACATGCGGCGGACATCGAGCAGTCGCGATAGGGTCTTTCGATCGAGGGATCGCGCATCGCCCGCCGCCGCGTGACTGCGCCGCATGAGTTCAGCCAGAACATCGCTCAACGCCGCATCGGTCCGCACCGTCGCTTCATGTCTCAAGAAGGCGAGAAACTGGGCCCGTGTATCGCGCGGGCGAGACTCTGTTGCGGGCGGTCGACGTGGCGACCGCCAATCGACGACACGTCCGAGCAGCCAATACACTGGAAAATAGCTCACCGCGCTCGCAATGAGAAACACCAGCCAGTTCCGATCCATCGTCTCGCTCTCCGGGCGTGGGGTCCCGCGCACCCAATCACGCGGGTACGCCGACCAAACGCCGGTTCGCTCGAGCGAAACTGGACGAGAAAATCCCTTGCACCCATCGGGGAGTGAACCGGTGTCGCCGCTGTCCCCTGCAGAACACGGACGACACCAGTCCCTTGCGTCAGCGGAACAACGACAAGATGTTCTGGCTCGACGAATTCGCGATCGAGAGAGACTGGATGCCCAACTGCTGCTGAACCTGCAACGCTTGCAGACGTGTCGACTCCGCACTCATGTCGGCGTCGACCAGCGTGGAGATGCCTCGATCGATGGCGCCCATCAAGTTGGTCACGAAATCCTTTTGAATATCGATGCGTTTTTTGGAGGCGCCCAAACTCGACGCCGCCGAGGTCATTTCCGACAATGCCGTGTCCACGGCCTGGATATAATCTTCGATGTCCGCATCGGTGGCATTGGTGACGTCGATCTCGGCGGGTGCCACGGTCGAATTCGCCGTATCGAAATTGGCGACCACAATCGTGCCGGCGGCATCGATCGATCCGCGTTTGACGGTAG
Organism: Hyphomicrobiales bacterium; assembly: GCA_031406575.1. Taxonomy (GTDB): domain Bacteria; phylum Pseudomonadota; class Alphaproteobacteria; order Rhizobiales; family Hyphomicrobiaceae. The sequence goes on along the minus strand of JANOHP010000089.1, from coordinate 9,342 downwards.
CAGTATCCGAATCGGCAATCGATAGACGGGCCGAGCCGAGTATGCCCAGGGCATCGGCCGTCGCCGTGCCGCTGTCGGCCACATCCCCCGCACCGTCAGTGTTGGCGTTGAAGAGGAACGATCCGGCCACGTCGACGGACAACGTTCCCACCGTCACCTGCTCGCCGTTGACGCCGATCGCCCGGTTGAACGAGGAAACGATGGTTTCCGACGCATGATAGGAATTTCCACCCGAATCCACCGATAGCCAATTTTCACCGGCGAACGATGCAGACGTCGCAATCGATCGAAGCTGGTTTTGTAGCTCGTCGATTTCACTCTGCACTTTCGCGCGGTCCACACCGGGCTCGCGCGCCGCAACCAGCTTGCTCTTGATTTCGGAGACGACTTCGATGGAGCTGTTCATCGCCGTATACGCGACATCGATCTTCGCGGCCCCCAAGCCGAGGGCGTCAGAAACGGTGGCCATCGACTTGTTGTCGGAGCGCATGGTCGTTGCCATCGACCAGTACGCGGCATTGTCTTCAGCGGTCGCCACGCGCAAGCCGGTGGAGATGCGCTTTTGCGTCTCCAGCATGTTCTTGTTGACGTTATTGAGGGATTCGAGTGCGGTCAGCGCGGCGAAGTTCGTGTTGATGCTGTTCATGTGCATGCCCCAGGATGTGAAAAGGAAGTGGGACAACCCGGATCAGCCGGTACAACGAAGAGGCATCATGCCATTGGGCGTCGACCCAATCTCGTCGTGGACGCACGTTGTACCGGCGAACGGATAAAGCAGCGTTAAAATCTGGTGGGGGAATAGGTCTGTTCGCACCGCGATGCAAGCGGAGCCCAGTCCATTATCATCCGAACGATCGCACCAGACCGCCGACGAGAATATTCCAACCATCGATGAGGATGAAGAACAGCACTTTGAACGGCAGCGAGATGCTGGTCGGCGGCAGCATCATCATGCCCATGGACATGACCAGCGTCGCCACGATCAGGTCGATGACCAGAAAGGGCAAGAGGATGAGAAAGCCGATCTCGAAGCCGCGCCTCAACTCGGAAATCATGAATGCGGGCACGAGCGTGCGCAGATCATACCACTTCCCGCAATCTCTCGAGCGACGGCCCGCTTCTTGGCCAAGTCCTCGAACAACCGGATATCGGTCTCGCGAACGTTCGCCTGCATGAAGTCGCGCAACGGTCTTGTCATGCGCTGGTAGGCCTCCCGCTCATCGATGCGATTTTCGACCAGCGGCTGCACCCCCTCGACCCACATTCGGTCGAACGTCGATCCCATGACGAAAAACGTCATGAACAGTGCCAAACTCACCAGAACGATATTCGACGGTATCGATGGCAAACCCAAACCCGAGCGCAGAAACGACAGGGCAATCACAAATCGCGTGAAGCACGTCACGGTCACGAGAATGCCGGGCGCGACCGCCAGGATCGTGACGACGGCGAACATTTGAATGATGCGCCCGCTGACCTCGCCTTGGCCCTCGGGCAACAATTCTTTCAGGTTGAGCGTTTGCGCGCTGGCGTCTCCCGTGAGTGCGACACCGACCCCGGTGATCACAGCTGCGACGACAGCATTCCAAAACGCACCGCGCCGTTCTGACGAACGCTTTTGCCTCACCGCAACTGCCACCGTTCTCATTCGACCACCAGCACTTTGACGATGAGGTCCCGCGCGCGCCCCTTGCTCCGCAGCCGCACGAGCTCGGCCATGTCTTCACGAAGGAATTCCATCCCGGCTGCCGTTTCGAATTGCCGCAACGGGGTGCCGCGAAGGAACCCCATCAAATCCTCCGCAATTTGCCGCGGCAGCGGCCCTCGATCGCTTTCGGGGGCTCCCTTGAATACGACCGACCCTTCGAACCTCACCCAGGTGGTTGCCGGCCCCGCGATATTGGTGATGATCGGCTCCAATGCGACGACGTGGTCCGTCGCGACATCTCGATTGCCGCGAACCTCCGCCAGTTTTGCCGGTGCCGCCTCTGGTGAGGGTGCACCGTTTTCACTCCGAACGGCGGCAGGATCGGTTTTGGGAGCCAGCAGCACGCCGAAGGATGCTCCGACCGTCGTGCCGACGATCGCCATCAGGGCGATTGCAACAGTCAGACCCTTGCTTGCGGCAGCACTCGCGGTATCGGGCGGTGGAGCCATCGCCATTGTCCTCCAGGTCTCAGAAAGGAAAGACGAGATCGATCAGTTGATGACCCCATGCGGGTTGCTGCACCTCCATGATACGACCGCGACCGCCATAGGACATGCGTGCCTCCGCGATGCGCTCGTAGGAGATGGTGTTGTCGGCTTTGATGTCGGCGATATTGACGATCCCCGATACGGTCAGCACGCGCAGTTCGAAATTCACTCTCAACTCCTGTGATCCCTGAATGATCAAATTGCCATTGGGCAGCACGCCGGTGACGACCGCTGCGATCCTCAAGTCGATACTTTCCGACCGCGCGATGGCCCCCTTGCCATCCTGCGCCGTGTTCGATTTCAGCGCGGAATCGGCCTTCGCACTTCCGGCTGCTGCCGCACCGGAGATATCCATTTTATGGCTCATATCGACGCCGAACCCATGCGAGGCGTCGCGCGATCTCTTGGAGCTGTTGTCGAACGACGCCTTGTCCTTCACGGAGATCGTGACCGTCATGATATCCCCCGGGCGACGCGCGCGCGGGTCCTTGAAGAAATCGGCGCCACGGTCCTTCCACAGCGAACTGCCGGAAACGCCAGCTTTCTGCGAGACATCTGGTGACGCAGCACCCGTCAACGTGGAGGTGGCGTGCGACGAGGTGTGTAAGCCCGAACCGACTGCGCTCAGGTCGGGTTCACGGCCAATCTCCAGCGGCTTGGCCGCGCACGCGGTTGCCAGCGCTGCAAGCGCCACGCAGGCAACCGCGCGCAGAACTGCGGTGCGGCGCATCGCGCGATCATCGGGTCTGGGCGTCGTCGCTGTAGAGGTCTCGCAATTTCTCATGGTCGAGTACCCGCGTCGGATTTGCGCGCGACGCTCGCCAGAATGGTGGTGAGGCGGCCCGCCTTGTCGGGTGACATGCCGCTGAGAATGGCGCTCGCGGCGCGGGGGTCGAGTTTGCTCAGAATCGCTGCGGCCGTGCTCGGGTCGAGCCGCGCGAGGAGCCCCGAGGCCGCCTCGGCCCGCATGGCCGCAAAGATGCCGACGAGCTGATCGCTGGCTTGAGTCATGAACGCCTGACGCTTCGACATCCAGTCTTTCAACTCCGCGCTCTTGCTCTCCATGTGCGCCATCCGGTCCTCGATCTTCTGCACCAAGGATTCAAGATGAGCAGCCTGGACGGCAAACCGCGCCTCCCCCGCGACATCGCGTATGGCGTCGCAATACTGGCCAGCAAGCGATCCCGACATCGTCTGCTCCGGCAGCGGGCTCGCGCGCTTGGCGGTCAATCGCTGCGTGTCGGGTGTTCCGGTGGTCGCAGCCGTGGCGCTCTTGCTCCCTGCTGCTTGGGCGCGCACACGCGCCGGATCACCTACCAGTCCCACGATTGATGCGGCTGCCAGGGCGAACACTGCAATTGCGGGCCTTGCGTGCCGCACGGTCCGCAGGGGTGTCCCAAACTCAATCGAGCCGATCGCAGAGGGTCTCACGGGCTACTGCACCACGAGTTCGGCTTGCAGCGCTCCAGACGTTTTTATCGCCTGGAGGATGGCTATGATCCCAGGCGGTTTCAGCCCCATGCGGTTCAACCCGGTCACCAGCGTCTGCAGATCGATACCCTCCAGAACGGCGAAATTGCCCTTCTCCTGGCCCACGGAAATCGTCGTGTCCTTCGTGACGACGGTCTCGCCCTTGGAAAAGGGCATGGGCTGCGAGACCGCCGGCGTCTCTGTGACCCTGACCGTGAGATTACCGTGTGTGACCGCGACGCGACTGACTTTGACATTACGGCTGATCACGATCGTACCGGTCCGCTCGTCGACGACGATGCGCGCAGGCATATCGGGCTGAATTTCCAGTTTCCCGATTTCCGCCAAAAATCGCGATGGACTCGCAGACTGCGGAATATCGATCGACACCGACCGGGGACCGTTGTTCCGTGCCAACCGGGTTTTGTAGGTGAGTTGCGCATAGCTGTTGACGGCATCGACGACGGCGACGGCGGTAGCAAAATCCGCATTGTTGAGCTCCAAATGCAGCACGCGCGAAGAATGGTGCGGGTTGGGCGCCGCACGCTCCACCATGGCGCCTCCCGCAATTCGACCGGCCGTCGGCACACCGCTGCTGATGATTTCATTCTGGCCTTTGGCCTCGAACCCCGAAACGGTGACGGACCCCTGCGCCGTTGCATAGACGACGTTGTCCGGCCCTTGCAGGGGGGACATGATGAGCGTTCCTCCGGCCAGCGACGTGGCGTCGCCCAACGACGTCACCGTCACATCGATCTTGTTGCCGGGGTTCGCCAGTGCCGGCAGCTCAGCCGTCACGATGACGGCTGCGATGTTGCGCGATCGCGCGCCCAGACCTCGAATGTTGACGCCCATCCGCTCCAGCATCGAGGTCATCGACTGCTCGGTGAACGGGGCGCTGCGCAGATTGTCTCCAGTGCCTTTGAGACCCGCGACGAGGCCGTAGCCGACGAGTTGATTGGCCCGCAGTCCACGGACCGACGTGATGTCCTTGATGCGCACGTCGGCGTTGGCCCCTCCGCCGCTCATCACCAAAAGCAGTGCAGAAACGATCGCGATTTTCATGGCGAGGCGCCCCCGATCTCGATGCTGCCGTCGCCCTTCACCAGACCGCTCAGAACGACGCCGGTATCGACATTGCGCACGCGCACGTCTTGACCGACGATGCCTGCCTGCAGCGCGACGCCCGAACCGCGTATGCTCAAGACGCCCCGCGAGAACTCGATGGTGACCCGCTCGCCTTCCCGGAACGCGTGGGCCTCCCGTAGGCCATTCAACGGAATGGCCATGCCTGCCGGCAGAACGCGTCGGGCCACTTTGCCCACGACGGTATTGCGGGACGTGTGGTGGGTGCGCATCGCCACGGCGTTGGCAACCAATCGTCGCTCGATGAGGAGGTCGTCGGTTACGGTATCGCCAACCAGGATCGTGACTGACGGCACGGGAAACGCAATCGTCGCAGTCTCCGCGTCCGCACCCCCAGCACCGACGAGGCTGACGACGAACGCAGTAGCGAGCCTTCGAATTTCACGCATCGATCAGCACTCCTTGTTTGCGCATTTCAGCGCAGGCCCTTGCTGATCACACCCAGCATGTCGTCGGAGGCTTGAATGATCTTGGAATTCATCTCATAGGCGCGCTGCGCGGAAATCAGCTCCGTAATTTCCTTCACCGCATCGACGTTGGAGGCTTCCAGATATCCCTGTTTGACTTGGCCAAATCCCGTCGAGCCCGGCGTGCCGACCGTCGCGTTGCCCGAAGCAGCCGTCTCGCGGTAGAGGTTCCCGCCGAGCGCGGCCAATCCGACTTCGTTGACGAAACTGGCAAGCGACAGTTGCCCCAATAGCCTCGGATCGGTTTCCCCGGCAACCTGCCCGAAGACCTGGCCCGTGTCGTTGACCGTGACCGTGGTGATCTCCGGCAGGACCGTGATGACCGGCTGCACGACGTAACCTTCGGACGTCACGAGCTGACCCGTCGCATTCTTGTTGAAGGCGCCGGCCCGCGTGTAAAGCGTCTCACCGTCGGACCCCGCAACGCGGAAAAATCCCCGTCCCATCAGCGCCAGATCGAAGGAATTCCCGGTCTGCGACAGGGCACCCTGCAGATGCAGATTGCGGACCGCCGCCGGCCGCACGCCCAGCCCGACGCGTGCGCCCTCGGGTACGATTTCGCCCGCCACAGCAGCCGGCATGCCGGCTGCTTTTTCAACCTGATAGAGCAGATCCACGAACTCGGCGCGGGAGCGCTTGAAGCTCGTCGTATTGATGTTGGCGACGTTGTTCGCAATCACCTCGACATTGAGCTGCTGCGCCGTCATTCCCGTCGCTGCAATCGCCAGCGCCCGCATGTCTCACCTCCTGTTGCAATGTCAAATCGCCATGCGCCCGACTTCAAGATACGCAGCGACGATCTTGTCGCGAACTGCGATCGCCGTCTGAAGCGATTGCTCGGCCAGCATGACCTGCTCCACGACATCCTGGGTCGAGGCCGTGCCCTTGACGGCGCCAATCGACACCGCTTCGGCTTTGCGCAACTGGCCAGCCAAGCCTTCGATGGCCTCACCGATCAGCGCAGAGAATTCCATTTCCCCCACAGCGCCCGAACCCGTCGCCGGTTTCGTGACACCATCGAGAAGTGGTCGCTGCGCTGGCGTCGTGCTCTTGGTCGTCGCGATACCTGACAAAAGATCGATCATCACTTGCCTCTCAGAAGATCGATGAGATCACCCGACATCTCACGCGATTGCCGCACGACCTGAAGGCTCGCCTCGTAGGACCGGTGGGATTCCCGCATATCGGACAGTTCGATCAGGGGATTGACGTTGGGCAACTTGACATTGCCCGACGCATCGGCCGCCGGATGGCCAGGCTCGTGCTGAATTCGGAACGCGGACCGATCGCGCCCAATGGCACTTACTTGAACAACAGAGGTGCCGCTGGCGCGATCGAACTCCTCCTTGAAGCTGATGGTTTTTCGGATGTACGGCGTCCCGCCCGATGTCGATGCCGTGACATTGGCGTTGGCGAGATTTTCCGACACCACACGAAGCCGCACAGATTGCGCCCGCAGCGCTGCGACGGACGTCATGATCGCCGCTCTGAGAGCGTCTGCCACGGCTCATCCTTTCGCGCTGGAGAGCAGCATGCGATGGAATGCCCCCAGAACACCGGTCACCATCGACTGCTGCGATCGCGCATCGCCCAGGCGTGCCATTTCCGTCTCGAGGCTGACGCCATTCCCGGAATGCTTCGATGAGACGCCGTCACGAGGCACCATGTCGAACGTGCGACCCAGATGCTCCTCCACAGGGAGATGTCCGATCGTCGCTCGCTGATGGTCTGATCGCGCAGCGGTCAGCGTCGCCTCGAAGGGCATCACGTCGCGGGCTTTGTAGCCCGGCGTATCGGCATTCGCGACATTGGTGGCAATCACAGAGAGCCGTGCGGCGAGCCAGCGATTGCGTTCGAAGCCGATCGAAAAAATATGAATGCCCTGCATGGGGTTCCGACTCCGTTGAGCAACCTGACGCTAGGCGCTTGGCCTTGCCCGAGACTGGCCAAACATCACGATGCGACCGCAGGTGGTGCAGCGGCGCGCGGTTGTTTCGATATGACGAACAGAATGATCTCGGCAATGGCGCGGTAGAACTCCGGTGGTATGGGACGGTCCGTGCTCACGGCTGCGTACAACGATCGCGCCAGTGCTGGGTCTTCGACCACCGGTATGTCATTCGCTTCGGCGATTTGGCGCATTTTCAGGGCCAAATGATCGACGCCCTTCGCCACCACGATCGGCGTCGTCGACTCACCATGCACGTAGCGCATCGCGACGGCGTAGTGCGTCGGATTTGCGATGATAAGAGTTGCACGCGGCACGGCTGCAATCATGCGTCGACGCGCGAGGTTGCGCGCCAGCGTCCTCTGCCGCGCCCGCGCCATCGGGTCTCCTTCCGCCTGTTTTTGCTCCTCCTTGACTTCGTGGCGCGCCATACGCAGATCGGCACGCCACTTCTGCCTCGACCAGATCAGATCGAGGGCTGCCAATAGCGCCATACACAGAGCGATCGCAACGAACACGCCAGCGATTTCCGTGATCACGATGTGGGGGATCTCGCGGTGATCGACGAGAAGGCTCGCCCGGACGCGCTCCCAACCGCTCTTCACCGATTGGTAAAAAACCAATGCCACGACAGCGGTTTTGAACAAAGCCTTCGCGAAATCCAGGCGACCTTGGGTCCCGAAAATTCGGGCCAGGCCCTTCGATGGCGACACCCGTGATGCCTCGGGCTTGATGCGATGCCACACGAGGCTGGGTGGGTTCTGCAGGCCCGTCGACAGAAGACCCGCCACAACCAACCCCGACAATAGCGGCGCAAGGACAAGCGCACCGATGGCGCCAATCCACCAGATCAGCGCTACGACAGTGTGGCTGGACTCCACTCTGAATTCCGGCGCCTTATCGAGGACTATCGCCAACGCCGGTAGTGAGTGCTCGACCCCATGACTGGCCGCGAACGGCAACATGAGGCCGAAAGCCAACAGTGAGGCAACGGTTCCGATCTCTCGCGAAAACGGCGTGTTGCCTTTCTGTCGGGCGTCTTCGATGCGTCGCGGGCTTGCCTCTTCGGTCTTCGCCTCTTTGTCGGTCTGCTCAGCCACGCGGCCCCTCGCTGCATGACCCCGCCGAAGTCAACCGTCGCGTCCCGGCACGAGCTCGCGGATCGCGACCGCAAACCGATCCGCTTCCTCATCGAGGATGACGACCTCGCCTCTGGCAACGAGCCGATCGTTGACCACGATATCGACCATATCACCCACTTTGCGGTCGAGCGCGACGATCGAGCCGCGGGTCAGGGTCATCACTTGCGATACTTGCATCCGGGTCGACCCCAGAATGATTTTTACCGACACGGGTATTCGCATGACGGCATCGTGGCTGCGCCGCCCCCAGTCGGCCGCGCTCGGGTCGCCCAGGCCCTGACCATGGCCGGCCTCCGTCATGGGATGCGAACGCCCCACTCTGTCTTGGTCTTCGGCAACCGCCAGGTCTGGTGACAGGCCCTTCACGACGCATGTTCCTTCTGGTTCGACTCACGCCGCTTTGGCTGCACTCGTGTCCGCTGGAGCCCCACCGGCGAGCGTTTGCTGCTCGACGTCTTCCAGCGTCGGCCTGTCGGCGGCCGATATCGTTTTGCGGCCATGTTCAATGGCAATCTGGGGCATGGCACCGTTCATGAAGGTCAGCAGTGTCTGCTTGATCACCACGTATTGCCGCATACGCTTTTCGCGGGTGATCTTGATCTGAGTGGCGATCGGCGTGAACACGGCGTAGGAAAAGAAGATCCCCGCGAATGTTCCCACAAGCGCCGCGCCGATCAGATGGCCCAACACCTCGGGGGACTGATCGAGCGCCCCCATGGCCTTGATCACCCCGAGTACAGCCGCGACGATTCCGAGTGCGGGAAGTCCCTCGGAAAGAGCAACCAGGGAATGGTAGGCTTTCAAGGAGTCGCTGCGCATGGTTTGAATTTCTTCATCCATCAGCGATTCGATTTCGTGGGTGCGCGCGTTTCCCATCAAGATCAGCCTGAAATAATCGCAGATGAACATCAGCACCTGAGGCTGCTCGAGGATTTTCGGATAGCGCTGTCAACGCCGGAGTAAAATTACATCG
>JANOHP010000049.1:0-4290 GCA_031406575.1 Hyphomicrobiales bacterium | reverse complement strand
TCAGGTCGCTCGTCCGCCATCACCGCCCCCTCGTCCGCCGCATATACAATAGCAATTGCCGTCCGTTGCCCCGTATTTCAGCACAGGAATTTGACCCGTCATATGCTTCGCCGTGCCGGCCGCGCTGCACGCTACGCCGAGCAGCACGTCGCCGGCATCGAACAGCAGATCGCCAACGCCGTTGCGGCGGAAATCGAAGACGTGGCCGAGGCGGGTTGAACGTCGAGACCCTGTCAATGTCCCCGCTGACGAAGCAGAGACTTGCATCATTTCCAAACGCGGATGCGATCGCTCACTCGCCTCTCAGGTCGGGCGCCGTGCCGCATCAGTGGAGTCCCTTGGCACCCTTCTGCGCCCGCCGAGCCGCTTTTTTTTGGCGACGCTCTGAATTTTGCGTCTGGCGCTGTTTGGCTTGGATCTTCTTGCGGCGGGAATCAGACATTTTGGGCATGGGCGTGATCCTGGGTCTCGTCACCGATCAAAGATGGACCGCGACGATCGAGACGGCAAGCAGGAAGCGCTTTCTCGTTTGGCAGCGCCAGAATATTGTGGGCCTAAAATCCGTGAAACCGAGGCTGCCTTCTCGGAACGAATAAGGATCGGCCGGGAAGACCGCCGAACATAAGATTGATGCGATCAGACCGACTTGATTCAACTCATGCCAGACCAATAGGGAGTTGCCGGTGTTCGGGTGGTTGAAACGCAGAATGGAAATGAGGTTCACGGCTGCGATGGAAAATGACATCCGTCGCTTCGTCGCGGGACTACGTGGCGCGTCAGCAGAGGAAATCGGCCTGCTTTTGTTGATAGCGAATCATTGGCGCCGGATTCTCGAGCAAGAGTTCGGTTGGAACTTGGACCATCCCGAACTGATCCCGGCGAAGCATCCCGCTGCGGCTTGGCATGTGAACCGAATGATCCAAAAGGTTCAGAAGCAGAACCCCGCCATGGCCTCGGGGCTGATGGTGTGGCTTCACACCCTTCGCGCCAGTGACGTTCCGGAGATTAGGCTAGCGGGTCGTGAGTTGTGGGGACAGTTACATCGGGGAATGCCGCACGTTCGCCAGGCAAGTCTCGACACAAGAGATCTTTTCGGGGTGGCGTTGGACCCGGAAGGCTGCGGCCGGTATCCAGAATACCTCGGCTATGACGCAGACGCCATCGCTCGGTTCGGCCTCGGGGTCCGCCACAACAGCAAGACCCCCAATATTTGACCCAACCGACAGTTCATGACACCAGTACGCACGGGCGCGTCATGGGCTTTTACCGACCGCGCATGCCAGCCCCCTCGACGTAGAGCCCAAACGAAATCATATTCGCGTCCAGTCGTCAGCAGGCAAGAAGTTCAACAGCCTGTAGATGTTTCCGACGCCAAGCGCCTGCGTGAGGCCCCCGCAAGTCCCGAGCGCGCGTCTGCCCGAAGTCTCCCCCGCCGCCGTCTTACCGCCGATGAACCATGGGTGGCGAAGTAGACGACGCGGTAGGCGGCGAGGTCCGCGCGGAAGAGAGCAGATATTGCAATCTCGTCAACTCACACCCTCATTCGCTCGACCCGGCAGAGCTGACCTCGAATGTCCGAGGAGCCCGAGATTGGGTCGTAGGGGCCGGCATATGAGAGCGCCGCGTTGATGTTGACGTTCAGGGCGCCGTGGTGGGGCGCGGGCTCGGCGGGCCGCCACCATCCCATGCCCGTGCTCACCACATCGGCAGGTTGAGCGTCAGAAAACTTGATTTTCAACTCGCAATGCCCTTGCGCACCTTCCACCTCGAGCCGCACCCAATCGCCATCGGCAAGACCATGCCCATGGGCCGTCGCGGGATGCATGACAAGGCGCGGATCGGGTGACACCTTGAGCGCCCAGGGCTGATCGCGAAACCGCGAGTGATGGTAGCTTTTCTCGCGATCGCCAGTGACAACGGTTAGCGGGTAGCGGGCGCGAACCTCGGCCGATTTTGCCTCGCGCGCCGGCTCGACATGGGCCGGCAACGGGTCGAGGCCGAGCTCGGAAAGTACCGGCGAGTAGAGCTCTACCTTGCCTGACTTGGTCGGAAACGGCCGGTCAGACGGTACGGCTTCGCCAGACACCTGATGGAAGCCCTTGGCCAGCAGGTCTGCCATGGTGATGCCGCTGTCACCGAGGAGATGAGTATTGAACTCGCGCTGCGTGCGCCAGGGCAGCAATCGCTTGGCGATGGCTTGCCGCGCCTCGAGCCGGTCGAGCAGCGGCACCGCGATGTCGATTTCCATGCGAGCCTCGCCCTGTGGCGGCACAACGGCGCGGGTCAGCACCACCGTCGGCCCTGATGGCACGAACGACACTTCTTCCTCCTCGAGCGTCGTGGTCTTGGGTAACACGATATCCGCCCACTCGGCGGTCGGCGTCATTTGGTGCGCGGCGACGACGACGAAATCGAGCGACTTCAGGGCCTCGATGGTGCGACGCGTGTCGGGATAGGTGACGAGAATGTTGACGCCGCTGGCATAGAGGGCGCGCACGGGATGCGGCTTACCGGTCAGCATGGCCTCGATCACGGTTGGGTTGTGGCAGGCCGTTTGCCAACCGCGCGGGCCGGCCCACAGCGGAAACCTGTCGGCGCCAATCGCCCGCATCTCCGTCTCGAGGTCGAGACGATGCTCCGGTCGGTGCAGCAGATCGAGATAACTCGCGAAACCCTTGGGGGTGCGCTGGCGCAAGTTGCCGCCGCGCCGGTCTATATTGCCGGAGATAGCGGTAAGAGCGTGAAAGGCGCGAAACGTCTGCACGCCGTTGCTTGCCGCATCGATGCCGTGGCCCGAGACGAAAGTCGAAGGGCCATCGGCGTACATTCGAGCAGCGGCCATGATCTGGGCAGCCGGCACGCCTGTCATGCGGGCGGCGACGTCGGGGTGGTACTCGGCCGCTCGCTTGGCAAGCGCGTCAAAACCATGGCAGCGGTCGTGCACGAATGCCGGGTCGTAGAGGTTCTCCCGAATCAGCACGTCGATCATGGATAGCGCCAGTGCGGCGTCCGTGCCCACTCCGGGACTGAGCCAGATGTCTGCCATCTCGGCGGCCGGAATGCGCTTCGGGTCGATAACGATCATGCGCGCGCCGCGCTTCTTTGCGGCCTTGAGCTTCGCCCATTCAACTGGATCGGCGATCTGCGAATTTCGCCCCACGATCAGCGCGCAGCGCGTATTATCGATGTCCTCACCGCGCGTGATAGGCAGCCCTGTGATCTTTGCCGATACGGCCCGGCAGCCACCGCACAAATCTTGGTTGATCATCCAATTAGGCGAGCCGATCGAGCGCAGCATCAAGGCCGTCATCAACGATCGGCTGAAGGCAGCACCGCTGGTCGCACCGACGATCGCCTCCGGGCCATGGTTGCGGCGCACCTCGGCGAGGCGGTCGGCGATTTCATCGAGCGCCTCATCCCAGCCGATACGTACAAAGCGGCCTTCGCCGCGCGCGCCCACTCGACGGTGAGGATAAAGCAACCTGTTCGGATTGTAGGTGAGGCCCGGCGCGCCACGGATACCCTTGATGCAGAAGGCCCCTTCGGAGTGAGGACTGGCAGCGTTGGGTCCGAACGCGACGACCTTGCCGCCCTGCACGGTCGCGAGTGCACCGCAGTAGGCCGAGCACTCCCAGCAGGTGGTGGTATAGGTTTCGTCCGCTGTTTCGCTACCGTCTTCGCGCGTTGCCATGCTCGACTCCCTATTTCTTGCTGGCGAGTGTGGCGACGTCCGAACTGCGTTTCAAGCAACTTGCGATCCACTCTGTCAGTAATCGAGAGCGACCAAGCCGGCTCGGGTACAGGCCCAACAGAGAGAACACACCCGTAACGCCACTCGCCGCGCATGTAGTCGGCCGCCAGCCGATGGCTTCTAACCGGAAAGACCATCTAAAGTAGAGAGCAGAACCGGGTCGTTGATTTCGCCTTCCATGGACGCCCTCGTAGTTTGACCGCGTCGTGCCACCCTTGATATCGCTGCTGTTGTCTCCTGGAGAATTTTCATGAGTGTGAGTAAGCACCACCACGGTGTCTGATGGGGAAATCCGCGATTGTTCCTGTTTTCTGTGCCAGGAAAATCGATGGCGACCCTCACGTATCGTGATGACGAAATTCTGGCATGAAACTTGCCGTTGCGCTCATTCTTTTGTTTGACCCCGGCGGAGCTATTCTTCCGCCCCGACCGCAGTTCGACTGCGCCGTCGTGTCGAGCGGCGGTCAAGGATGGCCGCCTTTTTGGCGGCCACCCGAAGGGCTTGTCCTTGACGGCCGTGAGCACGGCGGCAGGCTGGG
>JANOHP010000086.1:0-16395 GCA_031406575.1 Hyphomicrobiales bacterium | reverse complement strand
CCGGCGCTCGCGGCACCCCGAAATCACCCCCCCGGCCGCGGCGCCCAAACCTGAGAAGTAATCTGATGTGCCGGAACTCCAGCACATCAGTCCCGTCCCCAACTTGACCCCACCCGGTGGTGCCGTCTAAACTAGGACTGTTCCAGTCGTATTTAGCGCTGACAGCCCTATGCTCAGGCTCTCCAAGAAGACGGATTACGCCCTGATCTCGCTGACGTACGTGGCCTCGCAGGGCGACCGGCCGGCCAGTGCCCGGGAGATTGCCGAGCGGCACGACATCCCGCTGGAGCTGCTGGCGAAGGTGCTGCAGCGGCTGGTACAGCGGGGGGTGCTGAGGTCCCAGCAAGGCATTCACGGTGGCTACCTGCTGGCGCGGCCTGCTGACACCGTGACGGTGGCCGAGGTCGTCGAAGCCATCGACGGTCCCTTGCAACTCACGGTATGCGGAACCAGCGACGAGCGATGCGAGCAGTTCTCGAAGTGCAACATCCGCGACCCCCTGCACCGCATCCGCGACCGGATCATCGGCGCATTGACGGCGTGCACGGTGTCCGAACTGGTGAACGACCGGCACGACGAGCCGGTCGCGATGCCGATTGCGATCGGGGGAATGGCGATTGCCGGCCGGAGAAGCCATGGTTCAGCTCACTGAGAACGCCTCGAAACAGATCGTGAAGATGCTCGACAAGCACGGCATTCTCGGCGGGGGCCTGCGTGTCGGCCTGAAGGCCGGCGGCTGTTCGGGCTACGAATACACGTTTGCCTGGGAACCCGCGGCGCGCAGTGACGACCAGGTATTTGACGGCCCGGCCGGCGCGCGCGTCTTCATCGACCCGCGCAGCCTGCGCCTGATCGACGGCACGGTGCTGGACTACGACACCAACCTCGTCAGTAAGGGCTTCACCTTCAACAACCCCAACGCCAAGAGCACGTGCGGCTGTGGGGTCAGTTTCAGCGTCTAGCCCGGAGCCTGTACCCCGTAGTCTGCAGTCCGGAGTCTGTAGTCCGATATGACCACCTCCACCGAAACCATCGAACAGCTCGCCACCCGCGAGTACAAGTACGGCTTTGTCACCGACATCGAAGCCGACACGTTCCCTCCAGGCCTTGACCAGGACGTCATCCGGGCGCTCTCGGCCAAGAAGCAGGAGCCCGAGTGGATGCTCGAGTTCCGCCTGAAGGCGTACCGGGCGTGGCTGGGGATGACCGAACCGACGTGGCACAACGTCCACTACGGCCGGATCGACTACCAGGCCATCAGCTACTACTCGGCGCCGAAGAAAATGCCGGTGCTCAACAGCCTCGATGAGGTGGATCCCGAGCTGCGCAAGACGTTTGACAAACTCGGCATTCCGCTTGACGAACAGAAGATCCTGTCCGGCGTCGCCGTGGACGCCGTGTTCGACTCGGTCTCGGTCGGGACGACCTTCCGCGCCGCGCTCGCCGAGAAGGGCATCATCTTCTGCTCGTTCAGCGAGGCGGTGCACGACTATCCCGAGCTGGTGAAGAAGTACCTCGGCTCGGTCGTGCCGTACACGGACAACTTCTTTGCCGCGCTCAACTCGGCCGTCTTCAGCGACGGCAGCTTCGCCTACATCCCCAAGGGCGTGCGCTGCCCGATGGAACTGAGCACGTACTTCCGCATCAACGCGTCCAACACGGGCCAGTTCGAGCGCACGCTGATCATCGCGGAAAAGGGCTCCTACGTGTCCTATCTCGAGGGCTGCACGGCCCCGATGCGCGACGAAAACCAGTTGCACGCGGCGATCGTCGAGTTGATTGCGATGGACGATGCGGAGATCAAATATTCCACCGTTCAGAACTGGTATCCCGGCGACAAGAACGGCAAGGGCGGCGTCTACAATTTCGTCACCAAGCGCGGGGATTGCCGAGGCCGCAACTCCAAGATTTCCTGGACCCAAGTCGAGACCGGCTCGGCCATCACCTGGAAATACCCCAGCTGCATTCTGCGCGGCGACGGCTCACGCGGCGAGTTCTACTCGATTGCCATCTCGAACGGCCGCCAGCAGGTCGACAGCGGCACCAAGATGATCCACCTAGGAAAAAACACCTCGAGCAAGATCATCTCCAAAGGCATCGCCGCCGGACAGTCGCAGAACACCTATCGCGGGCTCGTCTCGGCCCATCGCAAAGCCACGAACGCGCGCAATTTCACCAATTGCGACAGCCTCTTGATCGGCAATAAGTGCGGCGCCCACACGGTGCCCTACATCGAAGCCAAGAATTCTTCGGCTCACTTCGAGCACGAGGCGACGACGTCCAAGATCTCCGACGACAAACTCTTCTACTGTCGCCAGCGTGGCCTGTCGGAGGAAGAAGCTATCGCCTTGATCGTCAACGGCTTCGTGCGCGACGTACTGCAACAATTGCCGATGGAGTTCATGGCCGAGACGCAGAAACTGATCGGCATTTCTCTGGAAGGTAGCGTCGGGTGACGCATTATGGCCGGGAAGGATGAACCTATGGCAGAGAATGTCGATAATCTCGTACTCGAGCAACTCCGCGCTATTCGGGGAGATATTGCCCGCGTCGCCGACGATTTGAGAGGGCTTCGGACTGAGATGATGTCGATTCGGCATCACGTTCGAGGTCTAGAACTCGGTCAGGACGTCGATCACGGGGATATTTCGGCCATTAAATCGCGTCTCGACCGAATCGAGCGTCGCCTTGAGCTGGCCGATTGATTTGCCCATGGAATTCATGGCCGAGACGCAAAAACTGATCGGCATTTCTCTGGAAGGCAGTGTGGGCTGAGCGAGCCCAACGAAACCAAGAGTGAGGGAAAAACAGAAGCATTCGGTGGAAAACGGCGACAGCTGCGGTAAGGTGTCTCACAAGACGGCGCGTCCGGTGGGGGCCGAGCGTGCGGGACAGGTGGGCGAACCACCGTCCTTTTCGGGGAGTGAACCAGAGGTGTCCCTGGCCTTTATTTCGAGGCCCCAAGTTCGAGGAGACTGGCGATGAGTGAAGCGGCGGGTTTTGGTGAGATGCTGACGACGGCGAAGCTGCTGCGCGAACTCGATGCAGGCGAGTGCCTGCGTCGCAATGCACTTTCCAATAAAACACCCGGCCTCAAGTTGAGCCAAGGATCGGTCGTGACCGTCCTCGAGACTCTCGATCAAGGGAAAGCCTTCCTGGTCGAGTTCGGCGCCCGTCGAGAAAAGTGCGATTGGCTGGGCGTGCTCTACCCCACGGAAATTGAATTCGAGGCAGCTGCCATCGGCTAAAGCGGATCGACCGCTGAGTACCACGACATTGGCAATGGGTAGGCCGGGCACGCTCCATCGGGGGGCGGCGACGGCCCTCCGTTGCAAGGAGATGAGTTCACGTCATGCTCGAGATCGACAACCTGCACGTTCGCATCGCCGACGGTGGCGCGGAAATTCTGACGGGTATCACGCTCACCGTGCCGAAGGGCGAGGTGCACGCCATCATGGGGCCGAATGGCTCGGGCAAGTCGACGCTGGCTTACGTGCTCGCGGGGCGTGACGACTACGAGGTGACCTCCGGCGACATTCGCTGGAACGGGGAATCGCTGCTGGACCTAGAGCCCGACGAACGCGCGGCCAAAGGCGTGTTTCTCGCTTTCCAGTACCCGATGGAAATACCGGGCGTCGCGACGATGACCTTTTTGCGCGCGTCGGTGAATGCGGTGCGCAAAAAGCGCGGCATCAAAGAACTGACCACGCCGGAATTTCTCAAATTCGTGCGCGCCAAGGCCGCTGAACTGGGCGTCAAAGACGAGATGCTCAAGCGGCCGCTCAACGTCGGCTTCTCCGGCGGCGAGAAAAAGCGCATGGAGATCCTGCAGATGTCGATGTTGGAGCCGCAGCTGTGCGTGCTCGATGAGACGGATTCAGGCCTCGACATCGACGCCATTCGCATTGTGTCGGAAGGCGCCAACAAACTGCGCTCGCCCGATCGCGCCATGCTGGTCATCACGCACTATCAGCGGCTGCTCACCTACATTCAGCCCGACAAGGTGCACGTTCTGGCGGGTGGTCGCATTCAGAAAACCGGCGGTAAAGAATTGGCGCTCGAGCTGGAAAAAACCGGGTACGCCGAATTCAAACCCAGAGCCGCGTGACATCGGGCGACCTCGTCGACTGACCACTCACCACCCACGATCCTTTCCCGGAACCCCATGACCGTTACCCTCATCAAGACCAAGACCGAGCAGGGCCTACTCGCCGATTTCGAGCGGGGTCATGCGGCGTTGCCTGGCACCGGCTGGGTCGAGCGCTTGCGGCGTGACGCGATCGAGTCATTCGGCGCCCAGGGTCTGCCGCATCGGCGCATCGAAGCGTGGAAATACACGGATCTGCGCGAGCGGCTGACCGATGTCTCGGCTGCCCCGGTCGCGTCACAGAGCACGATCGATCGGGCTGCAGTCGACAAGGCACTGGGACCATTGGCCAGCCTCCAAGCCCACCGCATCGTGCTGATCGATGGACGCTGGGCCGCCGATCTGTGCGACGCCAAAAAGCTGGCCAAGGGCGTCCGTGTACAGTCGTTGGCGGCCGCGCTCGTCGCCGCGCCCGATTGGTTGCACGCCAAGCTGACGCCCGACCGGGCCAGCTCGGCCGATGCGATTGCCGCCCTCAATCTGGCCTTCATGAGCGACGGCGTGCTGATCGAGATCGATGCCGATGCCGCACCGAAAAAACCGATCCTGCTGGTCAATCTGCGGTCCACCGACAAGGGCGGCCTCGTCGCCACCCGCAATATCGTACGTGTGGGTGCCGGGGCCAGCCTCACTCTGATCGAGGCGCATGCCGCACGCGACGGCGGACCCGCGCAGCCGCACGACAACGTCGTCACCGATGTGGAGATTGGCGATCGTGCGGCCGTGGTTCACATCCAGGTCGTGGCCAACGCGCCGACGACGACACACTTGGCGCACTGGCGCGCCATGATCGGGACCGAGGCCAGTTACCGGGCCTTCCAGCTCACGGCGGGAGTCAAGCTCGCGCGCAATGAACTCACCATTGCGTTCAGCGGCCCCGACGCCAAGCTCGACATCTCCGGCGCGTTCTTGGGCAGCGGCAACGATCACATCGATACGACCCTGGTCGTCGACCATTCGACGACGGGCTGTGTGGCGCGCGAGTTGTTCAAGGGTGTGTTGGAGGATCGCGCGCGCGGCGTTTTCCAGGGCAAGGTCATCGTCCAACCCGAGGCGCAAAAGACCGACGGCAAGCAGATGGCGCAAGTCCTGATGCTGTCTGAAGACGCCGAGTTCGACAGCAAGCCGGAGCTCGAAATCTACGCCGACGATGTCGTTTGCGGACATGGCTCGACGGCGGCCGAGATCGATCCCGCAATGGTGTTTTATCTGCGCTCGCGCGGCATCCCGTTGGCGCAAGCGCGCGCCATGCTGACCGAAAGCTTCATCGCCGAAGCGATTGAAAAAATCGAAGACGAGGCGGTGCGCGAGGCGTTGATGGCCATCGCCGTCGCCTGGCTGCGCCGCTCGAGCCCCACGAAGGACTGAAGAACGCGCCATGGCAGACCTCAAGCCCTACGACGTCGCGCAGATCCGCACCGACTTCCCGATCCTGTTTCGCGAAGTCTACGGCAAGCCGCTCGTCTACCTCGACAACGGCGCGTCGGCCCAGAAGCCCCGGCCCGTGCTCGACGCGATGTCGCATGCCTACGAATTCGAATACGCGAACGTGCATCGGGGCCTGCACTATCTCTCCAACACCGCGACCTCGAAATTCGAAGAAGCGCGCGCCACCACCTGCCGCTTCCTCAATGCGCGCAGCGAAGACGAGATCATCTTCACCGGCAATGCGACCGGCGCCTTGAACCTCGTTGCCGCCTCCTTCGGCGCCAATTTCGTCGAAGGCGACGAAATCGTCGTCTCGATCATGGAGCACCACTCCAACATCGTGCCCTGGCATTTCCATCGCGAGCGCAAAGGTTGCGTCCTGAAATGGGCGCCGATTTCCGACACTGGCGAATTCCTGCTCGACGAGTTCGAGCGGCTGCTGGGGCCACGCACCAAGCTCGTCGCGCTCACGCACATGTCGAACGTGCTGGGGACGGTGCTCCCGGCCAAAGAGATCGTGCGCATCGCGCATGCCAAGGGCATTGCGGTGTTGTTCGACGGCAGCCAAGCCGCTGTTCACATGCCCGTCGACGTGCAGGATCTCGACTGCGATTTCTACTGTTTCACCGGCCACAAAGTGTACGGTCCCACAGGCATCGGCGTGCTCTACGCCAAGCGCGAGCGCCTGGACGCCATGCAGCCCTACATGGGCGGTGGCGAGATGATCGAGAGCGTCGCAGTCGACAAGATCACCTACGGCGTGCCGCCGCATCGCTTCGAGGCGGGCACTCCGCCGATCGTGCAGGCCATCGGCTTGGGGGCAGCGCTCAACTACATGATGCAGGTCGGCCGCGACCGGATTGCGGCGCACGAGGCCGAACTGGCCGCCTACGCGCACGAGCGGTTGGGTGAGCTCAATTGGCTGCGCATTTACGGTAAAGCCAAAGGCAAGGGCGCGATCGTCGCTTTCAATATCGACGGCGTGCACCCACATGATGTATCGACGATCATCGACCGCTCGGGGGTTGCCGTGCGGGCTGGCCACCACTGCGCGCAACCGCTGATGGATCGGCTCGGCGTGACGGCGACATGCCGCGCGTCGTTTGCGATGTACAATACCAAGGCCGAGGTCGATGCGCTCGCCGAAGCGCTGGCCAAGGCGCACGAGTTCTTCGCTTGAACGTCAGGATCGAGACTATGGACGGCAAGCCGACCCAGAGAGATATGCTGGCCCTGAGCCCAGAGGCGGCCGCCGATTTGGCGCCGCCTGTTGGTGCTGGTGCAGCTGCAGGGACGACGCGCTCTGTCGCCGACGGCGGCACGCCGGTCGCCGGCTCGGCGCTGTCCGCCGAGGAGCTCGAGCAGATGACGGCCGATATCGTCGGCGCCTTGAAAACCGTCTACGACCCGGAAATTCCGTCCGACATTTACGAGCTCGGCTTGATCTACAAGATCGACATCGCCGATGACCGCAGCGTCGCCATCGACATGACGTTGACGGCGCCGGGTTGTCCGGTGGCTGGCGAGATGCCGGTGTGGGTCGAAAACGCCGTGGCTTCGGTCGCGGGCGTACAGGGCTGCACCGTCAACCTCACGTTCGATCCACCCTGGGATCAGAGCCGCATGTCGGACGAAGCGCGACTGGCGCTGAATATGTTCTGATAGGGCGTGACGTCGCGCTACAGCGCGCCGAAAATGGCCGCCAACGGGCGGAAGCGGAACACGATGCGGTGGCGGCCAGCCGGCACCTCGACCGCGCGAAACAGCACGTTGGCGCGCAACAGCGGCGCGGTGCGACCGTCGATCTCCACCGTCCACCAGCGATGCCAGATATCGTTGAGAACGACGAAGCCGCCGTCGGGACTGTCGGCCTCGAGCGTAATGACAGTGGTGTCGTAGTCGGCGATGCGCGCCGTTCCAGGCCGCCGTTTCGGCGACGTGGCGACGGCTGTCTCCAGTAGCACCATTCGCGTCGGATCGACCTCGGGCCAGTTTCCTGTTTCCAGCAGCGCGGCGAAATCGGCCTGTCGCGCTTCGGGTGCAAACAGCACACGCGGCAGGGCGCGCAGGTTTTCGTAAATGAAGCCGTCGGGCGTCTTGGCGACGAGCTTGATCGTGTTGGCGGGAAGCTGTTTGTCGATCTGCTCGAGGGGCACGCGCGAGGCGATGAAGCGCAAACCCAACAGGTCGGCGAGCCGTGAGCGATAGGACGGCATCAACGCCGTGAACTTGCGATCCTCTGGGCCGGCGATGATGTCGCCCGCGCCGGTCGCGCGCGCATAAAGTGCGAGCCGTACCGGATTGTAGCCGAGCGTGCTTTCGAGCCGGTGCATCATGGGGACGTTGCCCCAGTGAAACCCCAGCCCCGCCAGTTCGACTCTGTCGCGGCGTGTGTCGTTCGTGACGACGCGGCGTTTCAATTCCGCGATGATGGGATCGCGTGTGTGCGGCTCGAGCACGTCGTAGTAGGCGGGCGGCAACGCCGAGGACGACGAAGGCCCGTTGTTCCACGCGAGATCGCCGGTCAGCACCACCACCAGTCCGAACGCGGCCGCATGCGGCGTCAGCGCGACGCGCCGACTGGCCCAGATGAGGGCGATCGCCGAGATGGCGAAGGCCACCGCCGCTCCGACGATCGGCAGCGGCAGGCTGTGGACGCGATCGAGGCGTAGGCCGAGACCTGTGGCAATGGCGAATGCGGCGACCACCGTGGCTGCAACCCCGACGAGAAGCCCATTCGGGGGTCGCCGCCAGGGCTCACTGAACAACCGATGCGTGGCATAGCCTGCGAGGACCGCCATCAACGCGCCGATCAGAAACACCGCATCCGCGGGTCGCCGGTAGAGGCTCACGCCGGGGAGTAGCGCGTAGTAAGCGCGGAAGACGGGCGTGTACCAACCGAGCGCGTAGAGCAGCACCAGCGCGAACGCCAGCGTGAAGAAGCGGATCTCGCGATCCCATAGGCGGCCCGCAAAGAGGGCGCCGAGCACCAGCAGCACCGGCAGCGCGCCGACATAGAGCTGGCCGACGTTCTGCGCGGTGTAGAGTCCCGTGTCGCGCCACGCAAAACTGGGCGGCCCCCAATAGTCGGCCATGTCGCCCGCCGCCCCGAAAATCTGCGGCAGGATGAAGGTCAGGACCTGCGCGGGATGCAACGATCCGCGGCCCGCGCCCTCGAGATCGATTGCCGGCCGGTTACTGTCGGCAGCGAGCAGCACCGTCATCAGCACGGGCAGCGCGGCAAGTGCCACAGCTACGCCTCCCGCAACGGTCAGCGCCGCCATCGGCCGCAGCAGGCTCGTCCAACTGGCCCGCACCTCGCCCAGCACCCACAGCGCGCGTCCAACGAGGACATATAGCCCCAGCAGCGCCACTTGATCGCGACCGAGCACGATCATGGCGGCGATTGCGCCGGTGGCGATGGCCCAACTGAATGAGGCGTGCCGAATCGTGCGTTCGAGAAACAACATCGCCCACGGCAGATACGCGAGGCTCAGCACTTGGCCCGTATGCTGGATACGCCACGCCATCGCCGCGCCGAAGCTAAACGCGAGTGCCGCGATCAGCGCGCCCGCCCAATGCCAGCCCTGGTCTCGACACCACAGCATCAGGCCGCTCCCGCCGAGTGCCATCGTTGCGATCACCGTCATGTCGACGGCCCACAGGCTCGGATCGGCGTTGATCAGGGCGAGTGCCACGACCGGTGGCGAAAAGATCATCGACTGTGGATCGGCGATCTGGGGCTGACCGGAGAAGACGTAGGGGTTCCACCAGGGCCACTCACCGCGCGCGAGGCTGGCGGCGAGAAATTGAATCTGGGGCTGGAAATGCGCTTTGGCATCCCAGGGAATGGTGACGGATCCGACGATCCACGGGGCCGTCAGGACCGCAAAGCAGGCGAGAAAGACAACGATGGGACGCGAGACTGGCCACGGCGTGCCGAACTGCGGCGCGCCGGCTTCGATCACCCACGCGGGACGGCCACTGACACCGCGGTTCGTCATCGCCAGCCTTTCGATGTTTCGTCAGGTGACTGGCTTTAACCTGACACCGGGGCAGCGTCGAGCAGCGGATGCTGCCCAGAGCGGTGGGAGGAATCACGCTCGTAGGCCGCTTGGCGTATTGCGCCGAACTCTAGGCGCCGACGGCGATGTCTCGGTCGACGCGGTGCAAGGCGCTGCCGCTATTGCACCCTACGGGTCGTGATGGCGCTGAATTTCAAACCTCGATGGGCGGGTCGACCCGAATGTGCTATCCGAATCGAGTTAGCGACACAGCCTCGAGGAGCCGACCCATGGAGACGCGTGCACCCACCCCGCCACACCCCGCTCTCGTCTACTCTCCAATGGCCCGGGCGTTTCACTGGATCACGGTCGCCGTGATCGCCGTGCAACTGCCGGTTGGCCTCTATATGGTCTGGCGCGGCAACAACGTGGCCTTCGATGCCACCACCAACTGGCTCTACAGCGCGCACAAGCTGGTTGGCTTTCTCATTCTCTGGTTGATCGCCGCGCGTCTCCTGTACCGCCTTGTCCACGGCGCGCCCCCCGACGAGCCCACGCTCGAGTGGTGGCAGAAAGCAGCCGCGCATGCGACGCACTGGGGCCTCTACGTCTTGCTGATGGTTCTCCCCGTCCTCGGCTGGGTCGGCGTCTCCTATTACGGCGCGCGCGGCACCTTCGGCGGTTTCTCGCTGCCAGCCCTCGTGGGCGAAGACAAAGCCGCCGCCGAGACCATACTCGCCCTGCATAAATGGGCGGCCTATGTGCTGATCGCCATGCTCGGCGCGCACATCGCGGCCGCCATCTACCACCACGCCATTCGCGGTGACGGCGTACTGCGGCGCATGCTGCCGGGATTGCGCCAACGCTGACAGGCGGGCGCCGGCGCAATCCTACGCAGTGATGGCGAACGACGGCTCACCCGGCTCACGATATCTCGCGTCGCACGATGGCGGCCCCGTCGGCCAGCGCTTTGAGTTTGCCGAACGCGACGTCGCGCGGCAGATATTTCATGCCGCAATCGGGTGCGGGCACGAGGCGGTCGGCGGGGACATACACCAGTCCGGCGCGGATGCGGTCCGCGACGGTCTGCGCCGACTCGATGCGCAGGTCGCCCAGATCGAGAACGCCCAGCATGACCTTCTTGGGCGCCAGCTCCTTCAGCACAGCAAGATCGAGTTTGGGCTGTGCCGACTCGATCGACAAGGTCTCCGCCGCACTGTCGGCCAACTCGGCGAGGAACGCATAGCCGGCGGGTTTGGTATCACCCGGCACGACGGCGGCGTAGCCAAAGCAGATGTGTACGACCGTCGGTACCGTGATGCCCTGCAGCGCGCGATTGATTGCCTTGACGGCATAGCGCTTGGCGGCGGCGGCATCGTTGCGCACCCAGGGCTCGTCGAGTTGAATGACGTCGGCGCCCGCTGCAACGAGGTCCAGCGCTTCGGCGTTGACGGCCTCGGCCATGGCCATGGCGAGCGCTTCGTCGTCGTTGTAGTATTCGTCCTGGGCCTGCTGGCCCATCGTGAAGGGCCCCGGCAGCGTGATCTTGGCCGTAAGAGTCGTATTGCGGCGCAGGAAGCGCATGTCTTCGACTTCGACGGCGCGCGTGCGCCGGATCGGACCGACGACGCGGGGCACCGCCGTGCGGCCCGATCGCGCCTGCACGAAGCCCGGCGGGTCGATCTCGACGCCCTGCAATGCGGTGGCGAAACGGTTGGAGTAGCTTTCGCGGCGCATTTCGCCGTCGGTGATGATGTCGATGCCCGCGCGCTCCATGTCGCGAATGGCGAGGATCGTGGCATCGTCCTGCGCCTGTTCGAGGAACGGCTCGGCCACCCGCCACATTTCGGGCATGCGCACGCGCGGCACGACTTTCGACAGCATGTGGCGGTCGACCAGCCAATCGGGCTGCGGATAGCTTCCGACCACAGTCGTCGGCAGAAGTTTCGAGGTCATGGCGGCATCGGCTCCGTGAATGGCAATCGTCTCTCACATCGTCGCGGGCGAGGCGCATCTTACAGGCCCCCATACCGGCTGACTACGCACGAGAACGGCGCTTCGGCGCGGTATCGCGTTGTTTTTTTCGAGGCAGCGAAGTCGAGACTGTCGGGGTTGTCGACATCGGGACGTCGAGACGCTGGCGGCGCGCCCCGGCCGGATGCTACCAAGTGTCGAGATGAGGGATGCGACCCGGGAGATTGAGGCATGACCACGCTCGACTTCGGCACACCGAAGATGATCGCCAAGAAAGAGAGCGGCATCGGCTGGATGATTTTCAACCAGCCTGAAAAGCGCAATGCCGTCTCGTTCGACATGTGGCAAGCGATCCCCAAGATCATCGCCGACTACGAGGCCGATCCCGAGGTGCGCGTCATCATTCTGACGGGGGCCGGGGACAAGGCCTTCGTCTCGGGTGCCGACATTTCCGAATTCGAGGAAAAACGCGGCAGCGAAGACGCGGTGAAAATTTACAACGCCGCTGGTGATCACGCCTCCGAGGTGATCTCGGGCGCCACCAAGCCGACCATCGCGATGATCCGTGGCCTATGTGTGGGCGGGGGCGTGGCGTTGGCGCTGAACGCCGACATTCGCATTTGCGCCTCCGATTCCTATTTCGCGGTGCCGGCTGCCCGATTGGGGCTCGGCTATCGCTATTCGGGCCTGAAGAAACTGGTCGATGTCGTCGGCCCGTCGTTCGCCAAGGAAATCTTTTTCACGGCCGGCCGCTTCACAGCAGAAGACGCGCGCCTCATGGGTCTCGTCAATCGTGTGGTTCCCCCTGGCGAGGTCGAGAGCTTCACGCGCGAGTACGCCGCGCGCATCGTCGACAATGCGCCACTGACGGTGCGGACGGCGAAGATGGCGGCCAACGCTGCCGCCAAGGACGAATCCAAACGCGATCTCGCCGCCATTGATCGCGCCGTCATGGAGTGCTTCGCCAGCCAAGACTACATCGAAGGCCGCCGCGCCTTCATGGAAAAGCGCCGCCCGAAATTCCAGGGGCGGTGAGGCTGCGGTGTCGAGCATCGAATTTGGACGGAGCAGCATGATGCGTGGACTGTCTGGAAAAACGGCGATCGTGACGGGGGGTGCGGGCGGCATCGGGACGGCGATCTGCCGGCGGTTGGCGGAGGAGGGCGTCAAGGTCGGCGTGTTCGATCTGCGCGCCGTTGCGGCGGCCGAGGTGGCGCAGAAGATCGGTCATGGCGCCAGCGCCCACGCCGTCGACATTACAGACCACGCTGCGGTCGCCGCCGCCGTCGCAGCCTTCGAGGCTCAGGTCGGGCCGACGGACATCCTCGTCAACAATGCCGGCTGGGATCAGTTCGCCTACTTTCTCGACACCGATCCCGCGCTTTGGGAACGCATCATCGCGATCAACTTGCGCGGGCCGATCAACCTGCATCACGCCGTGCTGAAGGGGATGCAGCAGCGCCGCGGCGGACGCGTCGTCAATATCGCGTCGGATGCCGCGCGCGTCGGGTCGTCGATGGAGGCGGTTTACTCCGCCTGCAAAGGGGGCATCGTCTCCTTCACGAAAACCATGGCGCGCGAGATGGCACGCTCGGGCGTCACGCTGAATTGCGTCTGCCCTGGCCCGACCGATACGCCGCTCTTGCAGCAACTGACGGGCGCGGGCGAGCAGGGCGCACGCGTGGGTGAAGGCTTGAAGCGCACCATTCCGCTGGGGCGGCTCGGGCAGCCCGACGATCTGCCGGGAATTATCGCGTTTCTCGCCAGCGACGATGCGGCCTACATCACGGGTCAGGTGATTTCCGTATCGGGCGGATTGACGATGGCGGGGTGAACGATGCCGTCGCTCACGAGCCTTTGATGTGGCGAAGCGCGCCAACAGCGCTAGCGTGTCGCCCACATCTGCAAAAACGGGAGGGTTCCAATGACGGCCATCAAAACAAAAGTACTCGCCGGTGCGTCAGCACTGCTTGCGGCAACAACGCTTGCCGTGTTGGCGCAGAGTGCGGGCTTCGGCGGCGACAGGATCAAATTCCCGGCCGACTACGATAAGGGCGTGCTGTACACGACGGTCGATCGCGCCGACAACAAGCAGTACCGCGAGCTCTATTCGACACCGGCGGCCGTTGCCGCCGCCAAAAAGGGCGAACCGCTGCCCATGGGCACGGTGCTCACCCTCGTGCAATACAAGGCGAAGCTCGACGCCCAGGGCGCGCCGGAAAAAGACGCCAAAGGTCGCTTCATCAAGGGGGACTTGATCGGCTATACGGTCATGGAGAAGCAGGCGGGCTGGGGTGCTGGCATCCTTGCCGAAATCCGCAACGGCGAATGGGAATATCAATCGTTCAAGGCCGATCGGTCGATCAACGACAAGGCCGACCTCAAGCGCTGCTTCGAATGCCACAAGCCTCTCGATCCCAAGCTCGATTTCGTGTTTTCCTACGAGAAGCTGGCGGGGAAGTAAGGGCGTCCGTCGATGCCTTCGTTCGCTGCGACGCAGGCGTGGCCGGACAGGCAGGCCTCAGTGGCCGTGCGTGTCGTTTCCTACCCGACCGGCTCTGGGGACGCCCCACCCCGTCGCGGTCGCGCGGGTGGCCGCCAACCCGAACGGATGTCTCGGCCCGCAACTGTCAGTTGCAGCAACCATTCTGGGCGGGTTCGCGTTGCTTGGGCGGTGACTGACGGGCGCGCGCCGCCCAACGCCGTGATTCGGTCCGGATCTGCGGCGAGTGTTGTTCCGGCAGACGAATTTGCGTGCTGTCGGCGCAAAAAGTTATCCCCGCGCACCGGGATCGTGATAGGGTTTTACCCATGTCGACCGATGTCCCCCTTCGTCCGCGCGAACCGGTTGTCCGCGGCCCCGTCGCCAACCCGGCTTTCGAGCGCAAAGTCCGCTTGAGCCTGATCGCCCTGTTGTTCGAACGTCTGTGGCCACGCTTGTGGGCGGTGTTCGGCATCGTCGGCCTGTTCGTTCTGGCGTCCCTGCTGGGCCTATGGGCGTCCGTGTCGGAATTGGCGCACATCGCCTTGGTGGGAGCCTTCGGCGCCGCCGCCCTGGCCAGTCTGATCTGGGCCGCGCGCACGCCGACCGCCACACGCGACGATGCGATCCGCCGCCTCGAGCGCCGCTCGGGTGTGCCCCATCGACCCGCCTCGGCGTACGAGGATACATTGACGGCGTCGGGCGACGACCCGGCCACCAGCGCACTTTGGCGCGCCCACAAATCTCGCCTCGAAGCGCTGCTGGTGCGCCTGCGCGTCGGCAATCCCTCACCGCGCACCGACCGCTACGATCCCATGGCGCTGCGCGTGTTGCTGCTCATGGGTCTGCTGATCGTCGGCCTCGTCGTTGGCGACGGCGCCAAGGACCGGCTGCGCGCCGCTTTTCGGTTCGGCACGCCCGTCATCAGCGCGCATGCGCGCCTCGATGCCTGGGTGACGCCGCCCGCCTACACGGGCCGCCCGCCGATCATTCTGGCCGACGGCTCGCGGCCCATCGGTGCCATCGTGCGCGACCCAGCCGCCGATCCGATCCTCGAGGTGCCCCAAAACAGCGTGTTCGTCGTGCGGGTCAGCGGTGTCAAAGGGCTCGCTCTCGAGGTGACACCAGAGGGCAAGCCTACCGAACGCATCGAGTCGAAGCCCCCCGAGGGCGGGGACGTTTCGCCAAACGCTGCACCGGCATCGCCGGCAGCTGTGAACGGACCAGCGCGACCGGCGGCCGCGGAAATCGCCGAAATCAAATTCAACGTGACGAGTTCAGCCACGGTGCGTGTGGTTGGCGCCGCGTCGCTCGAACCGTGGCAGTTCCGGGTCATCCCCGACACGCCGCCCAAGATTGCGCTGACCAAAGACCCCGAGCGCTCGCCGCGCGGCGCCACCAAGCTCAGCTACAAGGTCGAGGACGATTACGGCGTGGTTTCTGCCGAAGGCCGCATTACGCGCGTTCCCTCCAAGGCCGGTGATCCGGCGATGAGCTGGGCGCGGCGCGCGCCCAACACCGGCCCGCGCCCGCCGCTCGAGCGGCCGCCCGTTCTCGCGTTACGCTTGCCACGCGCCAACGCCAAGCAGGCCCAAGCCACCAGTCATCACGAACTGGGCTCCCATCCCTGGGCGGGCATGCGCGTGCGCTTGCAGCTCAGTGCCACCGATCAGGCCGGCCAAATCGGCCGCAGCGAGATGCACGAATTTCTTCTGCCGCAGCGTAATTTCCAAAACCCCATCGCCCGCGCCGTCGTCGAGCAGCGCCGCTTATTGGTCGAGGACCCCCGCAATCGGCAGCACGTCCTGAAGGGTCTCGAAGCGATCACCTTCGAGCCCGATGAGGTCTTCACTGACCGGCGCGCCTATCTCGGTCTGCGCACGGTCTTCTGGCGGCTGCAGCGCGACAAGACGCGGGCCACGATGAAGAGTGCCACCGACCACCTCTGGCACATCGCGCTGCGCCTCGAAGACGGCGATCTGTCGGATGCGGAACGCGCGCTGCACGAAGCTCAGGAAAAGCTTGCTCAGGCCTTGCGCGACGGCGCCTCGGAAGAAGAAATTCGCAAGCTCATGGACGAGCTGCGCCAAGCCCTCAACGAGATGATGCAGCAGCTCGCGCGGCAGTCGGAAGGCCAGCCTCCCCCGCCGCAGATGGGCCAGAACAATCAGGTCATTCGCCAGCAGGACCTCGAGCGGATGATGCGCGATATCGAAAACATGGCGCGGCAGGGCTCGCGCGAAATGGCCCAGCAGATGCTGAGTCAATTGCGCGACATGCTCGAGCAGCTCCAGAACGGCCGCATGGCACAGCAGGGCCAAGGTCAGAGTCAGCAGAGCCAGCAGATGATGCAGATGATG
>JANOHP010000208.1:0-12318 GCA_031406575.1 Hyphomicrobiales bacterium | reverse complement strand
TCTCACTTCTCACTTCTCACTTCTCACTTCTCACTTCTCACTTCTCACTTCTCACTTCCCACTCACCACTCACCACTCACCATCTTCCCCCTGGACCCCCCCCCATGTCTTCACGCAAATCAGTCGGCATCGTCGGTGCGGGCGCGGCCGGCATCTGTGGCGCCAAACACATGCTGGAGGCGGGCTGCGATGTCACCGTCTATGAACTGGGTAGTAACATCGGGGGCATGTGGGTCTATGAGAACGACAACGGCCGGTCTTCAGCGTACCGGACCTTGCACATCAACACGGCGCGCGACCTCACCAACTTCTCCGACCTGCGCTTCGAGGCGTCGGTGCCGCCCTTTCCCTCCCATTGGGACATGGCGCGCTATTTGAAGCGATACGCAGACCACTTCGGTGTCACGCCGATCGTACGCTTCAATACGAAGGTCACGCGCGCGGCTCCGGCAGCCGACTACACCTTCTACAAACCGCGCTGGACGATCGAAACCGCCGACGGCGCCACGTTCGAGCACGACACGATCATCCTCGCCACCGGCCATCTCACCAAACCGCTGGAAGTCGCCCACTTCAAAGACGGCTTCAAAGGCGAATACCTGCACTCGCACTATTACAAGGAGCCCGCGCCCTTCGTCGGCAAGCGGGTCTGTGTCGTCGGCGTCGGCAACAGCGCGCTCGATATTGCCAGCGATCTGGCCGTCACCTCGCCGGGTGTTGCGCTGGTCGCGCGCTCGAATGCACTGATCATCCCCAAGCTCGCCTTCGGCCGGCCGTTCTGGGACACGGTTCGACTGTTCTACAAACCGTGGATTCCCGCCTGGGTGCGCGCGAAAGCATTGAAGACGCTCGTCTACATCATCCAGGGCAGCATGAAGGAGTTGGGTTTCCCGGACACGGCCAAGCGCGTGCACGCCACCTCGAACGCCAACATCGTCAACCACATCAAATATCACCGCGTGACCGTGAAACAGGGCATCGACCGGATCAACGGCCGCACCATCACCTTCAGCGATGGCCGGTCCGAAGAGTTCGATACCTTGATCGCCGCCACCGGCTATCTCATCGATCTGGACTTTCTCGACCCGCGCATACTCGTGCCCGAGAGCAACGAACTCGACCTCTACATGCGCATTGTGCCGCCCGAGTGGGCCGGGTTGTATTTCCTGGCCTTCTTCAACTCCGATACGGCGCTGAACTGGATTTGCGAGGGCCAAGTGCGCTGGATTCGCGAGTTCGAAATGGGCCGCGCCAAAATGGCCGGAAAAGCCGAGATGCTGGCCGAAATCGCAGCCCGCAAAGCCTGGGTGCACACCCACTTCAAGGATACGCCCCGGCATGGCATTGAAGTCGAGCACTTGCCCTATTTCGCCGATCTGAAGCGCACGCTGCGCGAGGGCCAAAAGCGCACCGGACAACCCGTTCGCAACGTCGGCATCGGCGCGGTGAACACGCTGCCGATCGACCCGGTCGAAGCAGCCGAGTGAATTCCGTACGTTTTGCGTAGACATCGGATTCCGAAGTCGTTTTTGGGAACTCCGATGCGCGCCGCACGTTTCCGGTTTCTCATCCGGGAATGTTCGTGATGGCGCGCGTATTCAGCCTCGTTCTGGTCTTTTTTCTCGCCGCGCGCGCCGACGCACAGCCGTCGGCCTCGGGCTGGGAGATCTATCGCATTGCCAAGTATGGCCTCACGCTGCGATACCCGGACGGATTGTTGCGCCTCGAGCGCTCCACGCCCCAAGGCGATGGCGACCTGTACGTGGCGCGTGCGGGCAACGCCAAGCTGCTGATTGGCGCTTTGCGCAATACCGACCGGACGAGTCCTGCCGCCTATCGCAAAATGATCGAGGCGCGCTCTTACGCGGGCTTCGAGACGACCTATCGCAAATCCGGCGAAGGCTGGTTCGTGATCTCGGGCCTCGGCAAAGGGCAGATCTTCTACGAGAAGGTCATGTTCAGTTGTGGCGGCGCGCTGATCAACAGTTTCGCGCTCGTTTACGACGTTTCGCAGCGTGCCACCTTCGATCGGGTGGTCGAGGGCATCGAGCGGTCGTTTCGGCCCGATCCTCGCATCTGTGATCGCGTCATTCTTTCCGGCACCTATTTTGATCCAAATTGAGGAGCCTCGTCATGCGCTACCATGTTCCTCGCGACGGTTTTGTTTGGCATTCGGACGTTTCGGCGCGCAAGCGGCGGTGGCCAGTGGTGGTGGGCGTGCTCGCACTCGCAGGCGTGTGTTTCGGCGCCGGGTTGCTGGCGGCAGGGGCATTGACGCCATCGCGCGCTCCGAGCCTCTCGTCCGATTCAGCCGTCGTGGCGGAAACGCCGGCTCCTACTCCCGTTCGCTACAGCGCGCCGCCGACCGCAGCTCAGCCGTCCATGGAAAAAAGTGCCTCTCTGGGCGATGCCACTAAGGCGCCCGTGGCGCCTGCGCCGTCGGCCAAAGCCCAGACGGTCAATATCATCAACCCAGATGCCGACGACGATGACGCGCCCGATGCGGTAGAGACGCCCAAGCCGCGCGCACGGCCCGTTGCTCAAACCGAACCCAAAAAGACGGCCCGCTCGCGCGCCACACGGGCAGAAATGCCAAACGCGCCTCCTCCGGCCCCCAAAACGCGCTCTGGCGTGTGGGGGGAGACAGGACCCGCCGGCTATTCCGCCTTGCGCGAATCCGTGTTCGATCGCTGAACGCCTCCGCCGGTTGAAAGACGTTGACCGCAACGCTGGTTTCGACGATAAGAGGTAGCCTCGCCCGGTGGTCTCGCTGCCGGGCGTAAATGCGCTGTTCGAGGCTCATGAAAGTCCGCTGACGTTGCCAGCGGCGCCGAAGGACGCGGGACAAGAGAACCTGAGGGATTACGCATGTACGCTGTCATCAAGACAGGCGGCAAGCAGTACCGCGTCGCGGCCAACGACAGGATCGTCATCGAGAAAATCGAGGCCGATGCGGGTGCTACCGTCGAATTCAACGAAGTTCTGATGCTTGGGGGCGACGCTGCTCCCGTCGTGGGAACGCCGTTCATTACCGGCGCAAAGGTCACTGCTCTCGTCATCGAGCAGGGCCGCGCGGACAAAGTCATCGCGTTCAAGAAGCGGCGCCGCAAGAATTCGCGCCGCAAGCGCGGCCATCGTCAACATCAGACGACGGTAAGGATCACGGGTATCATCGGCGCCTGACAGCGGTGCGCTGCACACGGACGCGAAGGAGTTAGACCATGGCACACAAAAAGGCAGGCGGCTCGTCCCGCAACGGCCGCGACACTGCGGGCCGGCGCCTCGGCATCAAAAAGTTCGGTGGCGAAAACGTCATCTCCGGCAACATCTTGGCGCGGCAGCGCGGCACCAAATGGCATCCCGGCGCCAACGTCGGTATGGGCGTCGACCACACGATTTTCGCCAAGATCGAAGGCAAGGTCGAGTTCGCGACCAAATCGAATGGCCGCACGTTCATCTCGGTTCGACCACTCAAGCTCGAGGCCGCTGAGTAACCGTCGCACTCGGTTGCACGAGGGGCGGCGGCACGCTGACCCCGGCGTTTGATTGGACAGGGGAGGGCGGTCACGTCTTCCCTTTTTTCGTTTGCAGGCAAGGCAACGCAGTCGCCAATTCGTTATTCGCCAAATCGCGGAAACGGAGATTATCTGGTCCCGGCGCGGCGATCGCGGATGGGGACAGTAGGCGGATGGAATGGAAGCTCGACGATGACGGGCGATAGGCAATCGGCACTGCACACCGAGCGCTTGGTGCTTCGTGCTCTGGCGCCGACGGACATCGCCGACTTCATGGCGATCGCTGGAGATTTCGCCGTGGCGCGCATGACCAGCGACATCCCCCACCCGCTGGACGACGCGAAGGCGCGAGCCTGGCTTGCACCGTCGAACGGCGAAGCGCGATTTGCCGTCGTGCGCGACGGCCGCATGATCGGCAGCGCTGGATACTTTCGTCGCACCACCGATACGGCAGAACTGGGCTTTTGGCTCGGCCGCGCGTGGTGGGGCCAAGGCTATACGACGGAAGCAGGACGCGCGGTGATACGGCATGGCTTCGATGTCGGGCGGCTCGGCCTTTTCACGTCGTCGCATTTTCACGACAATCCGGCCTCGGCGCGCGTGCTTGCCAAGCTGGGTTTTCTGCCATCGGGCAGTGGGCGCATTTGGAGTGTGGCGCGCGGTCACGATGTCGGCGCCGAAATGCTCGAGCTGACTCGGGCGCGCGCCGAAGCGCTGATGGACTTGGCACCTGCCGAGCCCAAGCAAAGTCGTTGGAGTGCCTTGATCGAACGGGTCAGAGGCACGGGATGAAACGGAACGATGTGCGATGAGATTTCTCGACCAGGCTAAAATCTACATTCGCTCCGGCGACGGCGGCAACGGCTGCGTCTCGTTTCGGCGCGAAAAATACATCGAGTTCGGTGGACCCAACGGCGGCGATGGCGGCAAGGGCGGCGACGTCTGGATCGAGTGCGTCGATAATCTGAACACGCTCATCGACTATCGCTATCAGCAGCATTTCACGGCCGGTAACGGCCGTCCGGGCATGGGCCGCGATCGTCACGGCGCCAATGGCGAGGATGTCGTCGTCAAAGTGCCGCCGGGCACGCTGATCCTGGCCGAAGACCAGGAAACGGTGCTGGCCGAGATGTTCAATCCCGGCAACCGTATTCGCATTTCCAAAGGCGGTAACGGCGGCTTCGGCAATGTCCATTTCAAAGGCCCGACCAATCGCGCGCCGCGCCATGCCAATCCCGGCTTGCCGGGCGAAGAAATGACCCTCTGGCTGCACCTGAAGTTGATCGCCGACGCCGGGCTCATCGGTTTGCCCAACGCGGGCAAGTCGACATTCCTAGCCGCCGTCAGCGAGGCCAAGCCCAAGATCGCCGCCTATCCGTTCACGACGCTGCATCCCAACCTCGGCGTCGTGCGCGCCGGCGACGTGGATTTCGTGCTGGCCGACATTCCAGGCCTCATCGAGGGCGCCAGCGAAGGCGCAGGGCTCGGCACCCGCTTTCTGGGCCATGTCGAGCGCTGCAAGGTGCTGCTCCACCTCGTCGACGGCACCGAGATCGAACAGGACGTGGCCACCGCCTACAAAACCGTGCGCGCGGAACTCAAAGCTTATTCTCCCGAACTCGCCGCCAAGAAGGAAATCGTGGCGCTCAGCAAGTGCGATGCCATGACCCCCGAAGACGCTGCCGAGAAAGCCGCTCGCCTGCAGAAAGTCTCACGCAAAAAGCCACTCATTCTGTCGGCCGTCGCCGGCCAAGGCATGCGCGAAGCACTGCTCGCCCTCGGCAAAGAAATCGCCCGCGCCAACACCGCCTTGCGCGAAGACGAAGACGAAAAGCTGGCGTGGACACCGTGAGGGTCGACAACACAAAGACTTGGGCCCGCGCCCGCCGCATCGTCGTGAAAATCGGCTCGGCCCTGCTGGTCGATCGCGCGACCGGTCGATTGAATTCGACCTGGCTCCAATCGCTGGCCGACGACGTGGCTGAACTGACCGCCGCCGGCAAGGACGTCATCCTGGTTTCGTCGGGCGCCATCGCGCTCGGGCGGCATGTGCTGGGCCTGCCGCGCGGGTCCCTCGAGCTCGAGCAGAGCCAGGCGGCCGCCGCCGTCGGCCAGATCAGTCTGGCGTCGTCCTACCAGGACATTTTCCGCCAGCGGAACCGCGTCGTCGCGCAGGTGCTCCTCACGCTCGGCGACACGGAAGAGCGTCGCCGCTATCTCAATGCGCGCCGCACGATGGATACGCTGCTCGCGCACAAAGCTATTCCCGTCGTCAACGAGAACGACACGGTGGCCACCGCGGAAATCCGCTACGGCGACAACGATCGCCTGTCTGCCCGCGTCGCCTCCATGATGAGTGCCGACGTGCTGGTGCTGCTGTCGGACATCGACGGCCTCTACACGGCCCCGCCAGCGATTGACCCGACAGCGCGCCACATCCCCGAAGTGCGCGCCATTACGCCGGAGATCGAAGCGATGGCCGGCGACCCCGCGTCGGAGCTGTCGAAGGGGGGCATGCGCACCAAGATCGAGGCGGCCAAGATCGCCATGGGCGGCGGCACCAGCATGGTGATCACGACGGGCGAGACCCTGCACCCCTTAGCCGCCATCGGCGCCGGCGCGCGGTGCACGTGGTTCCTCGCCTCGTCGGACCCGGTCGCGGCGCGCAAACGCTGGATCGCCGGTCAGCTCGAACCGGCTGGCCACGTCACGATCGACGCCGGCGCGGAGAAGGCGCTGCTGTCGGGCAAGAGTCTGCTGCCAGCCGGCGTGCGTCGCCTCGAGGGTACGTTCGATCGCGGCGACGCCGTCGTCATCCGCAGCGCCGACGGTCGCGAACTGGGTCGCGGCCTGATCGCCTACGCCCGCGCCGACGCGGACCTGATCATCGGCAAGAAAAGCAGCGAAATCGAAACCCTCCTGGGCCACGCCGGCCGCGCCGAACTGATCCACCGAGACGATATGGCGTTGGCGCGGGGGTGAGTTGGAATTGGAGCGTATTCCACGTAGCAACCGTGTTTTTACGCGGTCGCGAAATTAGCGTCGAATGGTTTTCCGGTCTTGATGATGGCGTTCATCATCGAGACCAGTTTTCCTATGCAAACGACGATGGCCAGCTTGTGGGATTTGCCCTTTGCTCGCAATCGTTCGTAGAAGACTTTGAGCATGGGGTTGCATCGATAACCGGTTTGCGCCGCCATATAGAGGGCTTGCCGAAGGGGAGCCCTGCCGCCCTGGATGTGACGTTGCCCCGTGACGCCGCCGCTATCGGCATTGAAGGGCGCCACTCCGACGAGGGCCTTGAGGACGCCGGTGGCGCGCTGGCCGAGCTCGGGCAACTCGGCGATGACCGTCGCGCTGGTGGCCGCGGCGACGCAGGGAATGCTTTCGAGCAAAGCTTGGCGCTGGCGCATCGGCTCGCAGGCCGCGATATGCTCGGCGATGGCGGCTTCGATCATCTCGATCTCGTCGTCGAGATTTTCGATGACCCTCTCGACACTGGCCTTGATGTCTTTCTCGACGATCCTCGAGCGATGATTTTTCTCCGCGACGCGGGCATCGACGAGTTGCCTTCGGCGCAGAGAAAGGGCTTTCAAACGGGCCTCTTCTTCACTTGGCAATGTTGTCACGCGGGGCCGCGCACGCTCGCCGAACGTGGCCAGCACGCGCGCATCGATCGGGTCGGTCTTGGCCAGGCGGCCGATACCTTTGGCGAAAAGCCGGACCTGACGCGGATTGACGCGCGCAACGGCGACCTCCACGACTGCGAGTGCTGCCATGATGATCAGCTCGTAGCCGCCGGTCGCCTCGACGACGACCAGTTTCGCGCCCGCCTTCTCGAGTTGGCGGGCGAGCCGCTTGGCGTGCGCCTTGTTGTTTGTAACCGAAAGTGATTTCCACGACCCATCGGCGTGCAGCAACGCGACGTCAAGGGTGGTGGACGAGATGTCGATGCCGACAATTGGATATGCTATGGTCAAGTCGAATCCACCCTTGTTTTTGCGAGCTGCGGGGAGTTGGCGTTCCTGGCGCTCAGTCAACCGTTCGGATTCAACGCAAGTACCGGCCGGCCGGGGATCAAGCTACGAAGCGATCTCACGATCGAGGTTGGGACGATCTCCCGTCCGGCCGAATTCTTCTCGCACGATTCCGACAAACAAGGTTGGGTCAAGCGCAGCGCGACCCAACAACCACGCCACGTCCAGAACTGTTGGGTCGCGGCCAAGGGGCCTTGACCCAACCTACGGGGATCGCCGTGCGTTCATGATTCCACACCATGTAGAAAGCGCTCCAGAGCGGCGATCTGATCCATTTTCGACTAAGGACGTCACGCCCATGACCCGCCCCGAACACATCGAGTCCCACACCATCGGCGAGATCATGCATCGCCTGGGCCAGCGCGCGCGTGCAGCGCAGCGCGAGATGGCGCTCGCATCGACGACGGCCAAGAATCTCGCGTTGATGGAGGCGGCGCGACTCCTGCGCACCCGCACGCCCGATATTCTCGCCGCCAACGCCCTCGATCTCGCCGCCGCCCGCGATCGCGGCACCGCCGGTTCGTTCCTCGACCGCCTCATGCTCGACGCGCCCCGCATCGACGCCATCGCGCGCGGGCTCGAGGAAATTGCCGCACTCCCCGACCCGGTCGGCGCCGTCATCGCGGCCTGGGACCGCCCGAACGGCATCGCCATCGAGCGCGTGCGCACGCCGCTCGGCGTCATCGGCATCATTTACGAGAGCCGCCCCAACGTCACCGCCGACGCCGGTGGGCTGTGCCTGAAAGCCGGTAACGCGGCGATCCTGCGCGGCGGTTCGGAAAGTTTCCACTCGAGCCGCGCCATCCACGACTGCCTCGTCGCCGGACTCGCCGCCGCCAAACTTCCCGAAACCGCCATCCAGCTCGTGCCGACGACGGATCGCGAAGCCGTCGGCTTCATGCTCGCGGGTCTCAATGGCGCGATCGATGTCATCGTACCGCGCGGTGGCAAAAGCCTCGTTGCCCGCGTTCAGGCGGAGGCGCGTGTGCCGGTATTCGCGCACCTCGAAGGCATCTGCCACACCTTCGTCGATCGCGATGCGGACCTCGCCATGGCCGTGCCGATGGTCGTCAACGCCAAGATGCGGCGCACGTCGATCTGCGGCGCCACCGAATGCCTGCTCGTCGATCGCGCGGCCATCGCGAACATGGCGCCCTTGGTCAAAGCGTTGCTCGACGCCGGCTGTGAAGTGCGCGGGGACGATGTCGCCCAAAAGGTCGACCCACGCGTGAAGCCCGCCACCCAAGACGACTACGGCAAGGAATTTCTCGACGCCATCATCGCCGTCAAGACCGTCGATGGCGTCGACGGCGCCATCGACCACATCGCGCGTTACGGCTCCCAGCACACCGACTGCATCATCACCGCCAACGCCGAAACCGCGCGCCGTTTCATCGGCCACGTCGACAGCGCCATCGTCCTGCACAACGCTTCGACGCAGTTTGCCGACGGCGGCGAATTCGGCATGGGCGCGGAAATCGGCATCGCCACTGGCCGCATGCACGCGCGCGGCCCCGTCGGTGTCGAGCAACTGACGAGCTTCAAGTACGTCGTGCGTGGAACGGGGCAAATCAGGACGTAAGTGTCTGGCCTCTGGCCTGTCGCCGGACCTAGAACGCAGGTGTCACACCAGACCAAAACTCTACGGGAGGCTCTACGGGAGGCGTCTGGCCTTTGGCCTGACGCCGTGCCACCCTCACCCCTACATCGCTTCACCCTTCGAACCCAAGGAGATCCCCATGACCACAATCCTCTGCGGCCCTTCGGAAACCACCTGCCCCTCGGCCAAAGCCGACGGCGGCAGCCTCTGGCTGTCTCCCAGCGACATGGCCGCTGCAACCGGCTGGGAGCTGAAACCGGAAGGCATGTGCCGAGGTGATCTGTGCGTGCCTTTGACGATGCCGCGCACGCGCGCCGTCCAACGCGATGGCGCGATCGACGCCGCCGCATTCTGGCGCGTCCTCGGCCATCCCGTCGTGCATGACGCGACTGGCAGCGTGTGGGTCCTGGGCGCCAGCGCGGCCGATCGCGCGTCGGCCCTGCAGTCCCTCGAAGCCCCCGATTTCGAGCTGCCGGATCTGGCGGGTCGCATGACGAGCCTGTCCCAGCATCGAGGCAAGAAAGTACTGCTCGCCACTTGGGCTTCGTGGTGAGGCTGCAGAGCTGATCTGCCCGTGTGGCAGAAACTGACGCAAGACCTCGCCGACCAGAACATCATCATCGTGGCCATTGCCATGGACGAGCCCGAGGCCGCGCGCCCGTGGATCGAGGCCGCAAAGCCCACCTATCCATGCCTCATCGACCGCGAGCATCGGGTGGCCGATCTCTACGACATGGTCAACGTGCCCCAGGCCGTGTGGATCGACGAAGCCGGCCGCATCGTGCGGCCTCCCGAGAATGCGGGCGCCATGGATTCCCTGCGCTACCGGGACAAGACCACGCGCCAGCTTCCCGACGACAAACTCGCCGAACGCGACCGCATCAAGGCGGCCTATGTCGAAGCGGTCAGGGATTGGGCGATGAAGGGTTCGGCCAGCGCGCACGTGCTCGATGCAGCGACGATCCGGGCGCGCACGCGCCTGCCCGATGACAATGTCGCCACGGCGCATGCCCACTTCCGGCTCGCGCAGCATCTGGCGAGAGGCGGCAACACCGACGAGGCTGCGGTGCATTTTGCCCAAGCCAGTCGCTTGCACCCCGACTCCTGGAACATCTGGCGTCAGGGCGCGGCCAAAGACGCCACTGGCCTTGCCGCCACGCCCGAATTCTGGGCCCGCGTCGACAGCCTCGGTGATCAACCATACTATCTCCCCATCGACATGAAGGGGATGACACCGGGCGCATGATCGCCAAGTTTGCCCGCAACGGCGCGCCGATCGCTGCGCGCCGTTGCGCGTCCTGGTCAAAATTTGCTGCAACAATGCGAAGGTTTGTTACTGGGTTTCCTTGCGCGTCACCAAATTCGTTTTGCAGCGTGCCGTGTGGCCGTCGCCCTGCTGGCGCTCGCCCTGGGTGGCGCGCTGACGGACGCGATTGCGGAAAAGCGCGTCGCGCTCGTCATCGGCAATTCGTCCTATCGCACCGTCGCCGCACTCGCCAATCCGCGCAACGACGCCCAGGACATCGCGTCCGCCCTCCAGCGCCTGGGCTTCGACACCACCGTCGGCCTCGACGCGGATCGGGCCCAGATGGAGAAGGCCATCGAGGATTTTTCCATCAAAGTCGAAGATGCCGATATCGCCGTTTTCTACTATGCGGGTCACGGCATGCAGTATCGGGGGATCAACTACCTCCTGCCGACCGATGTGGACCTGCAGAATGCGGCTTGCCTGCGCCGCCTGACCAAACTCAACGATGTCGTCGCCGACGTGAAAAAGGCCAAGCCTCTGCGCATCCTCATTCTCGATGCGTGCCGGGACAATCCGCTCTCCGATATTCTCGAACAGCAAGCCGGCAGCGTCGTCGCCGGGGCGACCCGCAGCACGCAACAGCCTGATGCGCCCACCGCCGAACCGAAACGTGGCGGTGACATCGTCGTTTACGCCGCCGAAGCTGGACGGACGGCGTCGGACGGTGCGGGCAGAAACAGTCCCTTCACCTCTGCGCTCTTGCGCAATATCGAAGTCGAAGGCCAGGAGGTTTTTGGTCTCATCCGGCGGGTCGCCGTCAGCGTCCAGCAGGAAACGGCCGGTGCGCAGCGTCCCGAGCTGCTGCTGTCGGTGCCGTTCGAGTTCTACTTCAAGCCCGGCGCGCCGACCGCACCACCCTGCGTCCAGCAGGTCCTGCCGAAAGCCAAGCCCCACGAGGTGGCCGCCATAGAGGCCCAGATCCAGTCGATCGTCGAGGCATCGGCCGCCGCTGACAGGCATCAGGTTCGCCGTGACGTGCTGGTGCTGCTGGGCGATATCGCGGCGAGGTCGAATCTGGCGGCCGAACAGATCGACGCGGAGCTGCCCAAAGCGTTCTCACGCTTGCTCCGCATGCGCCAGGAAATCGCCCAATTCCGCACACTCATGGAAACCGAGCCCGAGATCGCGCCGTTCGTCGAGATCGCAGCGGCAGCTGTCGCGTCGGGTCGTCGTCCCGACCTGGCGGCGGCCCTGCCGTTGATGGACGACGACAACCGCAAAACCTCCGCCAAAAACGCCGCCTCGCTATTTGGTTTGGCCCGGCCCTATTTCGTGTCCGGTGGCTTCGGGCAGGACATCGAGCGATTGGACGCGGCACTATCGACGGCCCGCCGCGCCGCCGGCGAACTTTAGAAGCGCTCGACGTGAGCGTGGCCCGCACCGAGCGTCGCGGAGGCCGAGTCGAGGCCGCTTGGCCGCGCCTAAACGCTTCTGGGCGTGCCGTCGGAGGGTCGCTCAGCTCCGTTTGACCCCGAACATCTTGCCATCCGCCTTCTTGATGAACAGGTTGGCGAGTGCGTCGTCGACATTTTCTGCGGTGAACTTGGGTTTTGTGCCCTCGAATTTGCACGAGGCCAGCACCTGCTCGACAATGAATTTAGGCTGGAAATAGGCCAACGGCGCATCGTTGTCCTTGATGCCGTCCAGCACCCGCTCATAAATTTCATCCGACACCACGAGGCCGATTTTCTTCGCCATGCCATCGAAAACCTTGCGGAACTGCTCCTCTGGCGGCTCCACGGTTTCCAGCTTGTAACTGATACGGCGCTGGAAGGCGGGGTCCATCAGATCGTTGGGATGCATGTTGGTCGAAAAAATCACGATCTCGTCGAACGGGATCATCACGCTCTTGCCGGT
>JANOHP010000083.1:0-4130 GCA_031406575.1 Hyphomicrobiales bacterium | reverse complement strand
GCCATCCGAGACGCTCTGGCCGCACCAACCAGCGCCGCTTCCGCTTGATCGGCGGCTGCGAGGGGTGAGTAATTACGTTCCTCGTCCCAGGAACTCCGGTTTCAGGACAAGCCGCTCGGGCGGAATCGAGGGAGGCATGGAAGGCAAAAGTCAAGGCGGCCAGCTCGAAGGTTATCCCCAGCCCGCATTTCGCAAGTGATCA
Organism: Hyphomicrobiales bacterium; assembly: GCA_031406575.1. Classification (GTDB taxonomy): domain Bacteria; phylum Pseudomonadota; class Alphaproteobacteria; order Rhizobiales; family Hyphomicrobiaceae. Next base: position 3,928 of record JANOHP010000083.1, on the reverse strand, counting down.
GCGCATGGCTGTGACACTCTATTACCTTCCCGAAAAACCAATGGTCGGTGATATCGATAATATCGTCAAGCCAATCTTGGATGCGCTTTCGCGGCACCTTTACCTGGACGACAGACAGGTGGAGCGCGTCGTCGTACAGAAGTTCGAACCCGGAGCTGGTTATCAATTCAAGCAACCGACGGCCATTCTCGCGCGAGCGCTGGCCCATCGACCAGTGCTATACGTGCGGGTCTCGAACAATCCCTTCGAGGAGCTGATATGATCGCGCAAAACTCGGAATCGACGGCATTAGAGGCGCTTTTTCCTGACCTCGAGGCGCGAGGGTATGACGTTTACGTTCACCCCCCCCGTGGAATTACGCCCGCATTCCTGGGCAATTACATCCCCGATGCGGTCGCTCTTTGCACAACGGCAAACTCCGGTCGAGATAAAAACATCGCCATAGAAGTGGTGCGTGAGGCAGGACACGCCGAGAAAAATCTGGAAGAAATCGTCAAGTTATTCGAAGGTCAGGAGGATTGGGAACTTCGTGTGGTCTGGCTGGCGCCGATCAGCCCCGGCGAAACCGTTCCAGTGCCAACCATTTTTGAAATCGAAGATCGATTGATGGAGATCGATCGCCTCGTCGCCGATGATCATCTCAACGCCGCCCTGCTTCTCGCGTGGGCTGTGTTCGAGGCTCTCGGTCGCACACTCCAGTCGACACAGTTTCAGCGCCCCCAAACGTCGGGACGCCTTGTGCAAACCTTGGCCGAAAGCGGCCATTTGACGCCTGATGAAGCAGATGACGTGCGAGCTCTTGCTGTAAAGCGCAACGCTCTGGCGCACGGCAATTTTGAGGTCTACGTCACGCGAGAAGATATGCAGCGATTGGGCGAAGTGCTCTCGACATTGCGCGGCCTCGTGTCAGCCTGAGGCGAAAAGGACCAAATGGCGGTGGATGATAGGCGACCCCCCGCCAAGGCATTGCAGTTCTCTGATCGGCCCGATCTCAGCGTCGGCGGCATTGGTGCCATGGTTGCAGCCTGTGCGGCGTTTGCCTGTGGCGATACGATCATGAAGCTGCTGGCGGATACGGTGCCGACCAGCGAATTGCTCATGATTCGCGGCTCGTTTGTCCTTCTGGGTGCGTTTACCGCCTGTGTGTGGCTGGGTGCGTTTGCCGTGCTGCATCGCGCGCTCAGACCGGCGATGGCGGTGCGCGCCATGAGCGATACGACGGGTGCGTGGTCCTTTCAGCTCGCGCTGGCGCGCATGCCCTATGCCGATATCTCCGCAATCGGCCAGCTCAGCCCGTTGACGATCACGGCCGCATCGGCGGTGTTTTTCGCTGAAAAAGTCGGGTGGCGTCGCTGGGCGGCAACGGCAATCGGCTTCATGGGCGTGCTGCTGATCATTCGGCCCGGCTCCAGCACCTTCAATTGGTGGGCGCTGGCGGGAATTGCTTCGGTGCTGGCGTCGACGTTCCGCGATTTGGCGACGCGCCGGGTCGATCCGACCGTGCCGCCCCCGCTCATCATGCTGTTTTCGGCCGGATTGACCACGGTGACGGCGCTCGTCACCTCCCTTTGGGGCGGTTGGGTGTGGCCGCCAGCTATCGTGGTGGCCGGATTGTTTGCTGCGGCGATGTTTTCGTTGTTCGGGCAGCTCTGCACCATCGTCGCCGTGCGCTCGGGAGAAATCTCGGCAGTCATGCCGTTTCGCTATTCCATCATCGTGTTCGCCATTTTTTCAGGCGTGGTGGTGTTCGGGCACATTCCCGATGTTCTGACGCTCACGGGTATCGTCATCGTGTGCGCGGCAGGGCTATACACATTTTACCGTGAACAGACCCTCCGGCGCCTCGCCGCGAAAACCAGCGAGACATCCTCGACATGACCGACAACGTGAAGGGCATTCTCGCCATCCTGGCATCGGCTTTGGCGTTCGTCGTCAATGACGCCCTCGTGAAGTTGACGACGTCGGAACTGCCCAATGGCCAAATCATTTTCGTGCGCGGCGTGATGGCGACGCTGATCCTCGCTGCGGCTGCGACAGTGGGCCGGGCGTGGCGGCCGCCGTCCGTTCTGTTGCAGCCCGCAATGATCGTGCGCTTGCTGACGTCGGCGGGCGCGACGATGTTCATCGTCGCAGCGCTCCGGCATCTTCCACTGGCGACGACGGCGGCCATCCTGCAATTGACGCCACTGGCGGTGACGGCGGGTGCTGCCGTGCTGCTTCGCGCACCGGTGGGATGGCGGCGGTGGACAGCCTCGGCAGTGGGCTTTGCCGGCGTCCTGCTGATCGTAAAGCCGGGCAGCGACAGTTTCGTGCCGGAGGTATGGATTGCGTTGACTTCGCTCGTCTTCACATCGACCCGCGACCTCACCACCCGCTTCATCGATCCGGGCGTACCGTCGCTGCTGGTGGCGGTCGGCTCGTCGGCCATCGTCATGATGGCAGGCCTGGCCCTGCTGCCGTTCGAGACCTGGGTATGGCCCTCCTCGCGTGGATGGATGCTGCTCATCGGCGCATCGGTGTGTATTTATTTCGCCTATTACTTCGGCATCGTCGCCATGCGGGTCGGTGAGATCGCCGTGGTGGCCCCTTTTCGCTACTCGCTCGTGCTGCTGGCGTTGCTGCTGAGCTGGATTGTGTGGGGTTATGTGCCAGATACGCTCTCGTTTGCCGGAATTGCCGTCATTTGCGGAGCAGGGATTTATCTTCTCCACCGGGAGCGGATCACTGCGCGCGCAGCAGTCGCCGCCACCAATGCGGCGAAGCGCGCGCCAGTGTGACGAGAACAGTTCAGCGCTTGGCGTCGCTCCACCACGTGTCGAGCGCAAAGCCCGACAACGGCGTGCGAGAAGGGTGGCCCAGATCGCTCCAATGCGCGATCCATACGGCTTTCGAATGGTAGAGGGGAATCACGTAGTCGCCCGAGATCAACACTCGATCGAGCGCGCGGACGGCGGACACGAACTCTGGGCGTTCGCGTGCCGACAAGATGGAGTCGATCAACGCATCGGCCGCGGGATCTTTGACGCCGGCATAGTTTAGAGACAAATCGGTCGTGGCGCTCTCGACGCTCCAGCGGTTCATCTGCTCGTTGCCCGGCGACAGGGATGCGTTCCAGGTCCACTGAACCATATCGAAATCGAATGTTTTCATGCGGGACCAGCGCTGAGCACTGTCGACGGTGCGGATCGTGACTTTGATGCCGAGGCGGTCGAGCGACTTGGCGTAGGCCTGAAACAGACGCTCCTCGGCGCGCGTACCGGCCATCATCTCGAACGCGAGCGGTTGGCGCGTGCGCGCGTTGACGAGGCGCCCGGCGTCCTGCACCCAGCCTGCTTGCGTCAGCAGTTTGAAGGCAGCTTGGAGGCCCGATCGATTGTGTCCCGATCCGTCAGTGGTGGGCTGAGCGTGCGTGCCGTCCAGCACGGTCGGCTTCACGCGGTCGAGATGAGGAGCAAGCAGCTTGCGTTCATGTGCATCGGCAGGAATGCCGTGAGAGGATAGCTGCGACCTCTCGAAGAAGCTTTGCGTGCGATGGTAGTGGCCGTGAAAGAAGTTGCGGTTGATCCACTCGAAATCGAACAAGTGGATGAGCGCCTGCCGTACGCGTTGATCGGAAAAAATGGGCCGGCGCGTGTTGAAAACGAGGGCTGTCATGCCGGCGGGCAATCCGCTGGCAAGCTCGATCTTGGCGATTCGACCGTCCGTTGCGGCGGCAAAGCCGTACCCTTCCGCCCAACGCGCAGCATCGTTTTCGACGCGCAGGCGCACCTCTCCACCTTTGAAGGCCTCGAACAGGGTCGTCTGGTCGCGGAAGTATTCGAGGCGGATCTGATCGAAATTGAATCGTCCCCGATTGATGGGCCTGTCGCGGCCCCACCAGTTCGGGTTACGTTGAAAGACGACCCGTCGGCCGGCTTCGATGCTCTCG
>JANOHP010000187.1:0-35648 GCA_031406575.1 Hyphomicrobiales bacterium | reverse complement strand
GCTCGGAGACGTCGTCGATGGCGACGACGTTGATCCCGACGATGCCGTCGAAGACGGCGGTGCCTTTGTTTTCCCTTGGCTCGTTGTCTCCGAGCCCGGCGTGGTCGTCGCGGTTTGTTGATCGCCGCAGGCGGCGAGGGCCAGCAAAGATACTGCACACATCAATCGAACCATCATGGTGATGCACTCCAACGACTGCGAACTGTTGCAGCGTCAATGCGGACGTACCGACTGCAGTTCCGATGGCAAACGGATCGCAATTGTGGCGCAAATGTGCGGTCGACGAAGCGATACGAGCACTCTTGTGGGATAGGCAACGGGCTACATGGTGAACATCGTCGCACGGCCGCTGGAACAAACCGCCCAAATCGGCGTTCTCCGGGCATAACCCCTCATTGCGAATAAGTCTGCGGCGCTATGGCCAGTCCATACGCGCGACGAGACCTATTAACCTTTTTTCCAATCGGTGGCGCTCCCTGCAGCGCCGCGCGTCCGAAGTGGACCGATTGGGGGAATGCCGTGGAAGTTCAACGTGTTTGCGCGGTCATTGCGATGGCAATCGCATTGTGCGCGATGCCGGTTGCGACGGCACCCGTCAGCAAAGAAGCCAACGATATCCGTATCTCGGAAACCATCGAATACTATGAGATCGGTGGGCGTTCAGTGCCCACGCTTTGGCACAACATCAGTCTACGCGGGCCGCGCACCGGGGAGACGCCTTGGGCCGGCCACGCCAAGTGGGATGTGCGCTGGACCTACGATTGGCGCGCGACGTCGGCCGGATGTGAGGTCGAAGCGGCAGGCGCCAGTTTGGCCATCACCTACACGCTTCCCAAATGGTCAGGGCGAAACGAGGCGGACATCGAGCTCCGCGACAAATGGGATCGGTTTTCTCTCGCCTTGAAAGTTCACGAGGAAGGACACGGCGCCAATGGACGTCGCGCCGCCGAGCGGATCAGGGCAGCGTTGCGCAGCCTCGACGCAAAGCCGACATGCGATGCGCTCGCCGATGCGGCACATGCCATTGCCCAAAGCGTGCTTGCCGAAGAAGCGGAGAATGATCGCTTGTATGACAGCCTGACCGTTCACGGCCTGAAACAAGGTGTCGTGCTGCGTTGAGGCGCGCAACGTCCACTTTCACTCAATCGGTTGCTGAATGACACAAACGGCATCGCAATAACGCAGTTCGGCGCGTCGCGTAGACGATATGCACGACCCAGGTTCTTCTGCCGGTGGCGGGAACCTCCAGCGCTATGCTATGCGTCGCCCATGACCAAGCAGAAAAAACGCACTGCCATTCTCATCTCCGGGCGCGGCTCCAACATGCAGGCGTTGGTGCGCGCGATGGCCGCTCCGGGCTCGGAGACAACGAGCCAAGGGAAAACAAAGGCACCGCCGTCTTCGACGGCATCGTCGGGATCAACGTCGTCGCCATCGACGACGTCTCCGAGCACCACCACGACAACAGCGACACCGGGCAGCAGCACGGGCACGACGACAGGCTCAACCCCGCCAGTTTCCAGTGGGGGTGGCCTACCCGTTCCGTCACTCGCAACATATCAGGGTCAGCAGTTCACGTCGGGTCAGGTGTCAATGATGCTGAAGCCCGACAATACATTCGAAGTGAAATCCAATACCGGCGGCGAAGCCGTGCAGGGAAGTTACACGTTCACCGATGGCACTCTCAACCTCACCAATGCGAAGGGGACGATCGGCGGTGCAACCTTTCCGATGCAGTGCCGCATGGTTGCAACCAGCAATGGCTTCCAGCTGACGGAAGCGTCGGGCGGCAATTGCAACTACTTTCGTGACTTGAATTTCCGCAAAGAGATCTGACCGCACGCACCCATGCGGTTGGAACGGGCATCCGACGCGGGTGCCCGTTTTTGCATCCAGCATCAAAGCTGGTTCGCCTGTACCGATCGCCCGATTGCGGCCAGCACCGTGCGGACGATGGCTGCCGCGTTGAGACCCGCGCGCTCGTACATCTTCTCGGGTTTATCGTGATCCAGGAATTCGTCCGGTAAGACGAGAGGCCTGACCTTGAGGCCACGGTCCAAATGACCAGCCGTCGCGAGGTAGTGCAGGACGTGGCTGCCGAAACCGCCGACCGATCCTTCCTCGATGGTGATGAACACTTCGTGGTCTCGCGCCAAGCGATCAATGAGCTGGGTGTCCAGGGGCTTCATGAACCGCGCATCAGCGACAGTCGTCGGTAAACCGAAAGCGGCCAGCTGGTCGGCAGCCTTTAGGCTTTCCGCAAGGCGCGTGCCCAATGACAGAATGGCAACCGTGCCGCCTTCCCGGATGATGCGACCGCGCCCGATCTCCAGAACGCTGCCTTCGGCCGGCATTTCCATGCCCACCCCTTCGCCACGTGGATAGCGCACGGCACTCGGCCGGTCGTCGATGGCTGCGGCGGTGGCCACCATGTGCATCAGATCGACCTCGTCGGCCGCCGCCATGATGACGAAGTTGGGCAGGCATCCCAAATAGGCGAGGTCAAACGAACCGGCATGCGTCGGCCCGTCCGCCCCGACGAGACCCGCCCGGTCCAGGGCGAACCGCACGGGCAATTGCTGAATGGCGACGTCGTGCACGATTTGATCGTAGGCGCGCTGCAGAAAAGTCGAATAAATCGCCGTAAACGGCTTGAAGCCTTCCGTCGCCAGACCGGCGGCGAACGTCACGCCGTGCTGCTCTGCGATGCCCACGTCGAACGTACGATCCGGAAACGCCTTGCCGAATAGATCGAGCCCGGTGCCAGACGGCATCGCGGCCGTAATGGCCACGATCTTGGGGTCCTTCGTGGCGGCACTGATCAGGCTGTCTGCGAATACCTTGGTGTAGCTCGGCGCATTCGCCTTCGGTTTGGCCTGAGCGCCCGTGATCACGTTGAAGGCATTGACGCCATGGTATTTGTCAGCCGCGGACTCTGCGGGCGGGTAACCCTTCCCCTTCTTGGTGACGACATGCACCAGGATCGGGCCCTGCTTGGCTTCCCGGACGTTCTTCAGGACCGGCAGCAGAACATTCAAATCGTGGCCGTCGATCGGACCAACGTAATAAAATCCGAGATCTTCGAACCACGTGCCGCCCTGCCACAGGTGCCGGGTGTATTCTTCCATGCGCGCGGCGCGCCGTTCCCAATTCTTCGGCAGATGCTTGGCGAGCTGTTTGGCGGCTTCCCGCAAATGCAGGTACGTGCCGCTCGACGTGATCCGCGCAAGATAGGTCGACAGCGCGCCGACGGGCGGCGCAATGGACATATCGTTGTCGTTGAGGATCACGATCAATCGGCTGTTGCGCGCACCCGCGTTGTTCATCGCCTCGTAGGCCATGCCCGCGCTCATGGCGCCATCGCCGATCACGCACACGACGTTGTTGTTGCGGCCATCCAAATCGCGAGCAACCGCCATACCCAGACCAGCGGAGATCGAGGTCGAGGAATGGGCGGCGCCGAACGGGTCGTATTCGCTCTCCGCTCGCTTGGTGAAACCGGAAAGGCCGCCCCCTTGCCGCAACGTGCGAATCTGCCGACGCCGGCCGGTCAAGATCTTGTGCGGATAGGCCTGATGACCAACGTCCCAAATCAACCTGTCGGAGGGCGTATTGAAGACCCAATGCAGAGCCACTGTCAGTTCCACCACACCTAGACCGGCACCCAAATGCCCGCCCGTAACCGATACGGCATCGATGGTTTCCTGGCGCAACTCGGCGGCCACTTGACTGAGCGCCTTTTCAGGCAGCCGCCTGAGGTCTGCGGGCACGTCGATGTCGTCGAGAAGCGGGGTCTTGGAGGTGCTGTTCATGTTGGCTCACACAGACCGTACGTAAGAAGAGCTTATGTAGGCGACCACGACCCTGTCGTTAAGTCCCAAAAGCGGGTCACAACCGGTCATGCGCCTGTTAGCCGCTCCTCGCGATAGAGTCATTCAATGGTAAATTCGTGCAATCACCCGTGGCGAGACATTGGCATAGTACAGCAGCAAGCACACGAGGTTACGCAGCGTACGTTTCAGATAGCCATCGCGACGGTAGCGAAGAGCACTCGTGACTGCTCTGGCGCGCAAAACGATCGTTCGTGACCGCCCCAGCCGGCGAACGAGGTCGACGTCCTCCATCAGCGGCAACTCGCGAAATCCACCGATCTCGGCATAGAGCCGCCGCGATATCAGCAAACCCTGGTCGCCGTAAGGCAGCCGCATCAGGGTGCAGCGAACGGCAACACCCGCCTCGAGAATCCGCGGCTTGAGGCCCGAATCGTCCAAAGCGAACCGAAAGGCTGCCGCTGCCTCGGTTCGCTGGCCGAAATCGACGCGTTCGATGAACGTGGCCACTTCACGCTCCCATCCGGGCTCCAGAACGGTGTCGGCGTGCAGGAACAAGAGCCACGGCATCCGGGCCGCCCGGCCACCGGCCGCCAATTGGTGACCCCGACCCGGCGCCGATCGCAGGACGGTGGCGCCGGCCTGGTCGGCGATCGCCAGAGTTCGATCGGTGGAGCCCCCGTCGACGATCAGGACTTCGCGCACGATTCCCTCGACCGTCGCCGAGACGAGCGACGTCAGCGAGGCAGCAAGGCCCGCCTCTGCATTGAGCGTCGGTACGATGACGGTGATCATGCACGATTCCACAACCACAGGTGAACGTGGCCAGCCACTATAGCTCAGACGGGCGACAACGACAGTCGCGTCAGTCGGCGGGGCGCCGCAAACGCAAATCGCCGCCTCGGCGAGAGACGGCGACGGACACACAGCGCAAAAACAGCATCTGCGATGATTAAGCGACCTCGGCTCTCGTGGTGCGGGTCGCGGGGGGCGGAATGTGCGTCGAAACAGCCACGAGCTTGGGCCGAAATCTCGGTGCTTGGCTGGGGCCGGTCACAACGTCGTTGAACACGCCAGAATCGACCAAGCTCTCGATCGCCTGCGCGTAGCGATGGCTGTAATGCCGCTGATCCGAGCGGCACCGAAACCATTGTGACCACGGCACCACGTTCCGCATGTCAGTCTCTCCCCGACGCCTCGCCGAACATTACCCAGACAAAGGCGTGTTGGATCAGCGACCTCGAGTTATCCACACCAAATCGTTGAATGCATGCGCATCTTTCGCGTGTGCGGCGCAACATAGACTGCGCAGTCTCGAGCCTTCCTGAGACCTCAACCATCTTCCCGTTGCCGCGACGCGGGCCATTTGCGCTACAGTCGCCGCGCCGGGTGCCACCTCGACAGGCAACGCGCAGCTGATATTCGAAAACGCGTTGGGGAGGCAGTATGGCTCTACTCATCATCGATCTCGATAAACACATCGGCAGCACGGCCGCGTGGCGCGACACGTTCCGGGAGCAGATGCCCGACCTCGAGGTGCGCTTCTGGCCCGAAACAGGCGATCGGACAGACATCGAATATCTCGCCTTCATGCGGCCGGATTTCGACCAGCTGCCGGCTTTTCCGAGACTGAAGGCCATGTTCAGCCGCGCCGCCGGCGTCGATTCCTTCGTCCACCATCCGAAATTGCCGAAGGTGCCGCTCGGCAAGGTGGAGCCCGCCACGGGCGACCCGATGATGACCGAGTACGTGATCATGCACGTGCTGCGCTTGCATCGCGACGTTCCGGGGTATCAAGCCGCCCAGGCCCGGCGCGAGTGGCGACGGGTCCACATCGCGCGACCCGAGGAACGCCGCATCGGCTTCCTGGGTTTCGGCATGATGGCGAAAGCGCCCGCACGCGTGCTCCAGTCGCTGGGTTTTCCCGTCTCCGCGTGGGTGCGGTCTGCGCGCGCTGATGCCGAGGTGCCGCTGTTTCACGGTTCCGATCAGCTCGAGACGTTCCTCTCCCAAACGGACATCGCCGTCTGCCTGCTGCCTCTGACGCGTGAAACGGAAGGCATCTTCAATGCGCGGACATTCGCCATGATGCCGCGCGGGGCAATGCTCGTGAACGTTGGACGCGGCAAGCATGTCGTCGATGCCGATTTGATCGCAGCGCTCGATTCAGGCCAACTCGCCTATGCGGCGCTGGATGCGCTGTCGCCGGAGCCTCTGCCCCCGGAAAGTCCACTGTGGGCGCACCCGAAGGTGACGATCATGCCCCATATCGCGCGCCGCCCCACGGTCGCTCAACTTGCCAGCAAGATGGTGAACAACATCCGCAGTCTCGAGGCCGGAGGGTCACTTCTGCAGGAAGTCGACCTTTCGTTGGGCTACTGAAACCAATCTGCATCCGTCGAGGACATGCGCCATGACCGCCAACACACAAATCAAGCTCACTCGCCGCCCAGCGCCTGGACTGCTGACACCGGAGATTTTCGAGCAGGTCGAGGCGCCGGTGCTCGAGCCCGGCCCCGGCGAATTCCGCGTCAAGGTCGCCTACGTGTCGCTCGATCCCGCCATGCGCGGATGGGTCAACGAAGGTCGCTCGTATGTACCGCCGGTGCCGATCGGCGCGGTGATGCGCGCTTATGCTGCGGGGATTGTCGAGGTGTCCAACAACGATGCCTTCAAGCCCGGCGATGCCGTGTCGGGCATTTTCGGCGTGCAACAATATGCCATCTCGGACGGCAAACGCGTCATTCGGGCCGACATCTCCCGCGCGCCGCTGGAGCGGTGGGTCGGCGGCCTCGGCATGCCGGGGTGGACGGCGTATTTCGGCTTGCTCGAGGTCGGCCAACCCAAAGCCGGCGAAACAGTTGTTGTGTCGGCCGCATCCGGCGCCGTCGGATCGATCGTCGGCCAGATCGCCAAGATCAAAGGGTGCCGTGCCATCGGCATCGCGGGCGGGCCGGAAAAGTGCCGGTTCGTGAAAGACGTGCTCGGGTTCGACGAGTGCCTGGATTACAAGCGTGCGGATTTGGCCGCCCAGCTCGACGCGGCCTGCCCGAACGGCATCGACGTGAATTTCGAGAACGTCGGCGGTGAGATTTTGGATACAATTCTGCCGCGCATGAACACGTTCGGTCGGGTGGCGATCTGCGGGCTCATCTCCGCGTACAATGCCGCCGCGACACCCGATGGCCCCCGCAATTTCCGCGCCGTGCTCGCACAGCGGTTGAAGGTGCAGGGCTTGATCGTTTCCGATTGGGCGGTCCGAATCCCCGAGGCCATCGATGCGCTGGCCGGCTGGAATGCCGACGGTCGCCTCAAACTGCGCGAAGACGTGCGCACGGGCGGCATCCCCGCATTCCTCGATACACTCAACCTGCTCTATTCGGGCGGTAACAACGGCAAGCTCGTCTTGAAGGTCTGAGGCGCGATGATGACGTCCGGGGTGACCATCTACTTCGTTCGGCACGGCGAGACCGATTGGAACGCCGTGCAGCGCTATCAAGGGCAAACCGACATTCCCCTCAACGCCAAAGGTCGGGGGCAAGCTGCACGCAACGGCGGTGCTTTGAGGGATTATTTGGGCGCGCGCGCGTCCACATTGGATTACGTGGCAAGCCCCCTCTCACGCGCCAGCGAAACCATGCGCATCATGCGAAGCGCATTAGGGCTCGAGATCGACGATTTTCGGCGTGATGACCGGCTGCGCGAGCAGAGTTACGGCCATTGGGAGGGGCAGCTGTGGAGCGAGCTGCCACGCACCGACCCGGAAGGGTTCGCCGCGCGCCACATCGACAAGTGGGGCTGGCGTCCGCGCGACGGTGAAAGCTACGCCATGCTGACCGACCGCATTGCGGGGTGGCTTGCCGAGGTCCAGGAGGACTGCGTCGTCGCCTCCCACGGCGCCGTCAGTCGGGCGCTGCGCGGCCTCGTCATGTCGCTCGACAAGGACGCCATTACGGGGCTCGAAGTGCCGCAGGACCGCATCATGGTCCTGCGCCGCGGCACGATCGAGTGGCTGTAACACAGCGGGCCGAAACCACGACTGGTTCCGGCCCGAAGGTCATCGAACGTCGATGTCGGCTGATCAGGCCTTTTTGGCTTTGACCGCTTTCGACTTCACCTTGGCGACTTTCTTCTGGCACGCACCAGCACTGATCGTCGCGGAGGCGTTCCAGGTTTCCCCGGCTTTGCACTTGCGCTTGTATTTGACGACTGCTTCTTTCTTCGGAGCCGCTTTCTTGACGACCTTCTTCTTGGCGGCCGGCTCCTTCTTCATGGACTGAGCGGCGGCCGGCAGAGCGGCGGCACTCAATGCGAAGGCGACTGCACCGAGCGCGATCAGAATTTTGCGCATAGACTTTCTCCCTGTCGGTTGTATGCGATTGGAATCACGCCATCTACCCAGCGATGCTCATAGCCGGTGCATGGGTGTCGTGTCACTTGCTCTCTCGAGCCCTTGACGACAGGATCGATTCAGGCAGATTCGGTGCCGGGTGTCGAGATTCAGTCACGGACACTCGATTGCCATTCTTCGACACAGTGCCGACTGCTCCGGCTGAACGGCCAGCGCCACCTGCAGGCCATTCGATGTCATTCAATACGTTCGGTCACCTCTTTCGTGTAACGACCTGGGGCGAAAGCCACGGGCCATCCATCGGCTGCGTCATCGACGGATGCCCCCCGGGCATCGCTTTGCAAGACGATGATATTCAGGGGTTTCTCGACAAGCGTCGACCCGGTCAGTCCCGGCACACCACCCAGAGGCGCGAGCCCGATACCGTCAAGATTTTGTCGGGCGTGTTCCCCGATGCCGCGGGACAGCAGGTCACCACCGGCACACCGATTTCGCTCGTCATCGACAACGTCGATCAACGCTCGAAAGATTATGGGGACATCGCAGTCAAGTTCCGTCCCGGCCATGCCGACTACACCTACATGGCCAAGTACGGCCTTCGCGATTTTCGTGGTGGTGGGCGTTCGTCGGCCCGCGAGACGGCTATGCGGGTTGCTGGCGGCGCCGTAGCACGCAAGGTCATCCCCGGCGTGCGCATCCGTGGCGCGCTGGTCCAGATCGGGCCACACGCGATCGATCGGGGGCGCTGGAACGACGCCGAAATCGACGTCAACCCGTTCTTCTGTCCCGATCCGGTCACGGCGGCGCTTTGGGAGCGCTATCTCGACGGTGTCCGCAAAGCGGGGTCATCCGCTGGTGCCATCATCGAGGTGGTCGCCGAAGGCGTGCCGCCCGGTTGGGGGGCCCCGCTCTATGGCAAACTCGATCAGGACCTCGCCTCCGCGATGATGAGCATCAACGCGGTCAAGGGCGTCGAAATCGGCGATGGCTTCGCGGCTGCCGTGCTGGCGGGCGAAGACAATGCCGATGAGATGCGGGCCGGCAATGACGGCACGCCGGTTTTTTTGTCGAACCATGCCGGCGGTATCCTCGGGGGCATTTCGACGGGGCAGTCGGTCGTCGTTCGCTTCGCCGTCAAACCGACCTCGTCGATCCTCCAGGCACGCCGCACCATCGACGCGTCGGGTGCCGAGACCCAGATCATCACGAAAGGCCGCCACGACCCATGCGTGGGTATTCGCGCCGTTCCGGTGGGTGAAGCAATGATGGCACTGGTGCTTGCCGATCATTGTCTGCGCCATCGCGGGCAAGTCGGGTGAACCGACGCGGCGCCCTCGATTGATCGAATTCGACTGCTGCCAAGGGAGTGCAATGTCCAATGCCCACGAGCCCCAAAGACAAGGTGAAAGCGCTGTTGTTCGATGTGTTCGGCACCGTGGTCGACTGGCGCGGCAGCACGATCCGCGAGTTGACATCGTTCGGGCGTGGCCGAGGCCTCGAGGCCGACTGGACGCGCTTTGCCGACGAGTGGCGCAGCCTCTACCAACCCGCGATGGAAGAAGTCCGCGCAGGCCGCCGACAATGGACCATTCTCGATGACCTGCATCGGGAAAGCTTGCTGCAATTGCTCGAAACCCATGGCATTCGCGGGTTGGCCGCGCATGAGATCGAGCACCTGACCACGATCTGGCACCGGCTCGATCCCTGGCCCGACTCGGTGGGCGGACTGCATCGCCTGAAGAGCCGCTACATCATCGGCACCCTGTCGAACGGCAATATCGGCTTGCTCAGCCGCATGGCCAAGCGCGGCGGCCTGCCCTGGGACGTCGTCTTGGGCGCGGAGCCCGTGCGCGCCTACAAACCACTACCAGAGTGCTATCGCGGTAACGCGGCGCTGCTCAATCTCGAGCCCCACGAGGTCATGCTGGTGGCCGCGCACAACGGTGATTTGAAAGCCGCCGCCAATGCCGGCTTGCGCACCGGCTTCGTCTTGCGCCCCTCAGAGCATGGCCCCGGTCAATCGTTCGATCTGGGTGCCGAGGAGGCTTGGGACGTGGTGGCCGACAGCTTCCATGGCGTGGCGGACGCCATGGGGTGCGCCCGGCAATAGCCGAAGCGTGTGGATCGAGAACGTAAAGGCTGGGTAACCTGGAGACGAGGCCCGCATTGCGATTGGCGGCCGTCGACGCCATGTTGGGGTGCGTCGCTCATGCTCGCGGACCACTCGCATGTCAGTCGATGACAAACCGACCAGAACTCCCGACAGCGTCGACCCCAATGTCGCGGACGCCAATCCTACGCCCGCCACCTCCCGAATGCCGCCGCCTCCAGCGTCCGCGCCGTCGTCGTCTGGCGACGTTGCTGATTTCTTGAAACGTGTCAAAGAGTTGACACCTGCGTCAACGACTGGGCGCGGCCGGCTGGTGTTTGCCATGGACGCGACCATGAGCCGCCAGCCGACCTGGGACATGGCGCTCGCCCTGCAAGGACAGATGTTCGACGCCGTCAAGTCGATCGGAGGTCTCGACGTCCAACTCGTCTATTTTCGGGGCTTCGACGAATGCCGGGCCTCCAAATGGGTGGCTGATCCCGAAGCGCTGGCCCGCCTGATGACCACCGTCGAGTGCCGGGGTGGCTACACGCAGATCGGTAAGGTTCTCTCCCATGCCCGGCAGGAAACCGAAAAACGCAAGATCTCGGCCCTCGTCCATGTCGGTGATTGCATGGAAGAGCAGCCCGACGACCTCTGTGGGCGCGCGGGCGAACTGGCCTTGCACGGCGTGCCGGTTTTCCTCTTTCAGGAAGGCCACGACGCCCATGCAGAACGCACGTTCCGAGAGATCGCGCGCCTGACGAAAGGCGCCTATTGTCGGTTCGATCAGGGCTCAGCCGACCAACTTCGCGAGCTGCTGGCAGCCGTCGCCGTCTATGCCGCAGGCGGCCGGGCGGCGTTACGAAAACTCGGCGAGTCCACGCGCAGTCGCGGTGCTCGCTTGCTCCTCGAGCAGATGAAACACGAGGGGGCCTGAGCGAGCCGATGACCTATTTCGTGCTCGGTCTGATCGCCCTGCTGCTCGCACTCTTTGCGATGCAGGCCTACACGCGCGCCAGTCCAGCCGTGCTCGCGCGCAATATACGATGGGGCGTCGGCTTGGCGGCCCTGGGCGGTGCCTTTGTCCTGCTCATACGGGGCGCAGTCTTGTTGGCTGTCCCACTGGGAGCCTTGGGCACGTGGCTGTTGTGGCACCAAGGACCGGGACATCCATGGGGTGGCCGAGGCTCTACCAGCCAAGGCCTCAATGGCTCGTCGGGCGTGACGACGAAATTTTTGGAGATGCACCTCGATCACGCCACCGGGACGATGGAGGGGCGCGTCCTCGAGGGGGCATTTTCGGGGCGCGAGCTGTCGAGCCTGCGACCTGTGGAGCTGGCGCAACTTTGGCAGGAGTATCGGTGGACCGATCCCGCGTCCGCCCAGTTGGTGGAGGCTTATCTCGACCGATCGTACCCGACGTGGCGCGAGGACATGGCGCGCACAGAGTCCGCGACATCCAGTTCTGCGACGAGCGCTATGACGCGCAGCGAAGCTCTCGACATCCTCGGGCTCGATGACACGGCGGATGCGGACGCCATTCGGCAAGCCCATCGGGCTTTGATGGCCAAGATGCACCCTGACCGGGGGGGCTCGACCTATCTCGCAGCCAAGATCAACCAAGCCAAGGACGTGGCGCTCGGCAACCTTTAGGGCGTGCGGGTCACCACGCAGTCGACCTGAGCCAGCCGCAATTGGGTACAAGCTGCAGCTGCAGATGTCTCGTCGAGACCGACAAACCGGGCGCGCCAGAGCTGACGCGTGCCCGTGGTGACGGGTTGAGTGCGCGCCTCCGCGGCCGCCAGTGCTGCGGCTGACTTGGTGCGTGCGGCGACCAACTGCCGCTTGGCCTCAGCCTCAGTCGAATACGCACCGACCTGTACGGCCACGCTGCCACGCAGGCCCGACGCGCGCGGTTCGGACCGCACCGTGTTCGCAGGCGGGCCCCCACCCGTGCTCGCCAACCGATCCGCTTGAGCGTCGAGCGTCGATGGATGCAAGGATCGCGTCGTTGCACTGGGTGGACGTCCTGAAATGGCGGGTGATGCCGCCGCGAATGCTGGTTGGGTCGGCACCGGAGCGGCGCTTGGGCCTGCAGGACCGGAGCGCCCACCCGCCATCGGCATGAGGACGGGACGAACCCGCGCCACCTCCACGCCTCCAGACGCCGACGCCTGGGGAAATGACGCCACATCCTCGCTGGCCGGTGCAGGGCTCGCCGCCGGTTTTGGGCGTTGCACGAGGCGAGGCGGCTCGATCAAGCGGGGTCGTTCGCTCGCGTTGACCGCTGGCGCCGGGCGTGGTTGGGCACCCGCCACCGCCGAGGGTTTCACCGATTTTTCTCGTGTCCGGACAGTGCCGGCCTTGGGCAATGAGCGATCGAGAAGGGCGCGCATATAGACATTGCGCGCGGAGGCGCTCGTACCGCCGAACACGACAGCGACCACATGCTTACCCCCGCGCCGGACCGACGCCACGAGATTGAATCCCGACGAGCGAATATAGCCCGTCTTGATGCCGTCCATGCCCTCGTAAGTGACGAGCATCGTGTTGTGATTGCGGTGGGAGCGCCCGGCCGTGGTCATGCTGCGCGTCGAGAACAATTTGTATTGGTTTGGAAAATCGTCATTCATTCGCATCGCGAGCGTGAGCATGTCACGCGCCGTGGTCTGCTGATCGGGATCGGGAAGTCCGTGGGCGTTGCGGAATGTGCTCTTCGTCATGCCGATCTGGCGCGCTTTGCGCGTCATCAACGCGGCGAATTTCTCTTCTGTACCCGCGACGTGCTCGGCGACGGCAATGGAGATGTCATTGGCCGAATGGACGATGAGCGCCTTGATGGCCTCGAGGAGAGCAATATCAGACCCAGCTGCCAAACCCAGCTTGGTGGGTGGAGCGCTTGCGGCCGTATCGCTGATTTTGATCCGGGTCGTGGGGGACAGGCGACCCTGCTCCATCAACTCGAACACCACATAAAGGGTCATCATCTTGGTCAGCGACGCGGGATAACGCGGCTCGTCTGCGGCTTGTTCGTGCAACACGCGACCCGTATTGGCATCGATCACCATCGACGCATGCCGTCCTGCCGCATGCGTGACTGTCGACAGCACCACCGTCAGCAGGCCGCACAACAGCCATCCCACCGTCCGCGCGAGACGATGTCGGGTCGAAAGTGAGGGCAGGCGATGCATAAGCTTGCTTCTCTCGTCGGCTGGTGCGGAGTCGGTACATGATTGACCCCGGTTCGTTCCGCACCGGCTGTCCAGCGACGCAATCACCGTTTTCCGGCCGATTTGCGACGGCCCAAGCACCAAGTCGGCACGCAGGCTCACAGAATCGCATGCAATGCCTGCATCTGCGTTAAGATGTTGTTGGTCATCGCCTTCGTCGCCGCGGGATCGACACGCTCGCGCATTCGACTTGGACACCGCAGCATGGAGCATGGCCCCAGGCGATGCTGCGGGTCTTTTTTTCGCCCACAGGGTTGCCCACATAGGGGTTCGAACGCGTCTGCCGACGATCAGCGAAACATCGTCTCGTTTGCGCATTGGGCCCAGCTCCCGATAATATGGTTCGACGACCAGGGCAGCGAGGCGCTAAGCCCACTGACGGCGACAGCATGGCTTATGGGCAAGTGACGACAATGATCGAGACCGGTGGCATGACGATGATGGCGGGCAAGAACGGCTCGCAGGGGGGCGACGAGGGTAAGACGGGGCTCGTGACGAAAACACGGCCCAAGACGAAACGACCGAGCCTCTACAAGGTTTTGTTACTGAACGATGACTACACGCCAATGGAGTTCGTGATCTTGGTCCTCGAAAAATTCTTCAACAAAGGCCAGGAAGACGCGGCTCGGATCATGCTGCATGTGCATCACAAGGGTGTGGGCGTCTGCGGCGTTTACACCTACGAGGTTGCTGAAACGAAGGTGACACAAGTGATGGATTTTGCGCGCCAACATCAGCACCCCCTGCAATGCACCATGGAAAAGGAGTAGGGCGTGATGCCATCCTTCTCGCAAAGCCTGGAACAGGCCCTGCACCGCGCCCTCGAATTCGCCAACGAGCGAAGTCACGAGTACGCCACGCTCGAACATTTGCTGCTGGCCCTGTGCGATGACCGCGATGCCGCGGCCGTCATGCGCGCCTGCAACGTCGATGTCGACCAATTGCGCCGGCGGATCGCGGAGTACCTCGACGCCGAGCTCGATAGCTTGGTGCGCAAAGGGTCGTCGGATGCTCAGCCGACCACCAGCTTCCAAAGGGTCATCCATCGTGCCGTCGTGCATGTGCAGTCCTCGGGCCGCGAGGAGGTGACGGGCGCCAATGTGCTCATCGCAATCTTCGCCGAGCGCGAGAGCCATGCCGCGTTCTTCCTGCAGGAGCAGGAAATGACGCGTTTCGACGCCGTACAGTACGTCAGCCACGGCATCGCCAAGCGTGCCGGCATGAGCGAGCCCAAGAGCGTTCGCGGCGTCGACGACGAGAACAGCAATGGCGAGGGCGGCTCGGAGAAGAAACAGGTGGATGCGCTCAACAGCTACTGCGTGAACCTGAACAAAAAGGCACGCGACGGACGCATCGACCCGCTCATTGGGCGTGAAAACGAAGTCATGCGCACCATCCAGGTGCTGTGCCGCCGATCGAAGAACAATCCGTTGTTCGTGGGTGATCCAGGCGTCGGCAAGACGGCGATTGCCGAAGGGCTCGCGCGCAAAATCGTGCGCGGCGAAGTTCCCGAAGTGTTGCGGGACGCGACGATCTTCTCCCTCGACATGGGCACGTTGCTCGCTGGCACGCGCTATCGCGGCGACTTCGAAGAGCGCCTGAAGGCCGTGATGAAGGAGATCGAGAATTATCCAGGCGCCATCCTCTTCATCGACGAAATCCACACGGTCATCGGGGCCGGCGCAACGTCGGGCGGCGCGATGGACGCATCCAACCTGCTGAAACCCGCCTTGCAATCGGGAGCGGTGCGGTGCATCGGCTCGACGACCTACAAAGAGTATCGCCAGCACTTCGAAAAGGATCGCGCGCTCGTTCGTCGCTTCCAGAAGATCGACGTGAAGGAACCGACCGTCGAGGATTCCATCGAGATCATGAAAGGTCTCAAGCCCTACTTCGAGGAATTCCACAAGCTCAAGTACACCAACGAGGCGATCAAGGCGGCTGTGGAACTGTCGGCGAAATACATTCACGACCGCAAACTGCCCGACAAAGCAA
Source organism: Hyphomicrobiales bacterium (assembly GCA_031406575.1). GTDB lineage: Bacteria > Pseudomonadota > Alphaproteobacteria > Rhizobiales > Hyphomicrobiaceae. Next base: position 20,150 of record JANOHP010000187.1, on the reverse strand, counting down.
TCGACGTGATCGACGAGACGGGCGCCTCACAGATGCTGGTGCCGGAAGGCAAGCGCAAAAAGAAGATTACGGTCAAGGAAGTCGAGGCCACGGTTGCCACGATGGCGCGCATCCCGCCCAAGACCGTGTCCAAGTCCGACGCCGAGGTGATGTCCAACCTCGAGAAGGATTTGAAGCGCCTCGTCTTCGGTCAGGATGCCGCCATCTCGGCGCTGGCGTCCGCGATCAAGCTGGCGCGCGCTGGGTTGCGCGAGCCTGAAAAGCCGATCGGATCGTATCTGTTTTCGGGGCCGACCGGCGTTGGAAAAACCGAGGTTGCCAAGCAGCTCGCCGCGCTGATGGGCATTGAACTGCTGCGCTTCGACATGTCGGAATACATGGAAAAACACACGGTTTCGCGGCTGATCGGTGCGCCTCCGGGATACGTGGGCTTCGATCAGGGTGGCTTGCTGACGGATGGCATCGATCAACATCCCCACAGCGTGTTGCTGCTCGACGAAATCGAAAAGGCCCATCCCGATCTCTACAATATTCTTCTGCAAGTGATGGACCACGGCAAGTTGACCGACCACAACGGCAAGCAGGTGGACTTTCGCAACGTCATCTTGATCATGACGACGAACGCGGGCGCCTCCGATCTCGCCAAGGCAGCCATCGGCTTCAACCGCTCGAAGCGCGAAGGCGATGATCAAGAAGCGATCAATCGGATGTTCACGCCCGAGTTCCGCAACAGGCTCGACGCGGTCATCCCCTTCAATGGATTGCCGCCATCCGTCATTACCAAGGTTGTCGAGAAGTTCATCTTCCAGCTCGAGGCGCAGCTTGCCGACCGCGGCGTCACGATCGAGATGACCGAGGCGGCGACAGCTTGGATTGCAGAAACAGGCTACGATGAGAAGTTCGGCGCTCGACCCCTGGGCCGCGTCATCCAAGAGCACATCAAGAAGCCGCTCGCCGAGGAACTCCTTTTCGGCAAGCTCGAGCACGGTGGCGTAGTGCGTATTTCCACCGAAGGCGAGGGTGAAGACCGCAAGTTGGCGTTCGTCTACATTGCCGGCGATCCCACGAAGAAGCCCAAATCGCGCGAAGAGGAAGAGGACGAACTCGAGGAGGTCAGCGAAGCGATCGCCGCGACACCGAAAAAAGTGCTGGCGGGTCCCAAAAAAGACGGTGGTCGCCCCTCAAGCGCCGTGCCCAGCGTGCCGCGCCGTAAGAAGGACGATTGAGGCCGCCCCGCACGATCGCGTCCCGTGCCGAGACGAAAAAAGCCGCATCGGGATACCGATGCGGCTGTTCGTTCGAAGAAAGGGGGGACGATCTGGCGTTCAGGCCGCGCGAGCGAAAACCTCGCGCACGGCGTTGGCCGGGTCGGCGCCACGAGCGACTTGGGCATCGTAGGCCTCTTTGGCAGCGCGGCCCGTCGACAAGGCATCGACAATGTCGAGCGACTTGGTCAGCCAGCTGCGCGCTACGCCCGGCACCGGCGACTGGGTCATGATCGGCGTAACAGATTGCGTTTTCATGGGCTTCGTCCTCGGATTGAGCCGATTCGGTTCGGCTCGTCTGAGGCTGAAAATGCGCTCACAGTTGCAATTGTGCAATGCACAGCAATGCTTGGACAGGCATGCAGAAATCGCATGACTCGTGAATTTTTCTGGTTCGTTCCTGGGAAACGGAGCCGGTGTTGCATGGTTTGCGGGCGAAACCACCATTGAGCCTACTCGACTGACGCTGGGGTCCGGCGCGAATCCCGTGGTGAGGCCTATAAAATGGTGTATAGTAATCTGACGCACTCAGCAGAAGCATAGCTCGGGAGCGAAATAATTAGGCTCTCCTTGAGTGGGTTCAACGCAGTGGCCAACGCGCCGGTGCGGGACCAAGCCGCGCGCTCACATCGCGTTCACGAGCCTGTTCAACTGTTTTTGTCCTGTCGCGCATGCTGTGCGGGACGGATTCTTCGGCGCACGCAGAAGCCTGTCCTGCAGTCGCGCTCACACGACTTTGATCGGCATGGCGCAGACACCGGGAGCTCGTCCACATGGCAGCAGCGCAACACAAGTACAAAGTTGGTCAAGTCGTCAACTTCACACCCGCGAAGATGGCCATGCAGGCGTCGTCGCGCGAATACAAAGTCGTGCGCCTCCTGCCGCCCGAAGACGGCCAAAACCTCTATCGCATCAAAGGTATTTCAGAGACGTTCGAGCGAATGGCTCGAGAAAGCGATCTCTCCCGCAAGTAAGCTGAGTGCTCATCGCGGGAGAGTTCTGGCAACAGGCGCGCCCGAGAACGCCTCACTCTGCGTAGTCGGACCCTTCACGGTCCAGAATCCTCTTCAAAGCATCGAAGTGGCGCTGCGCGGGCGGCGGATCGTAGGCCGGCATTTCACCGCCACCGTAGGTCTGCTTGGTTTTTTGGACGACCTTTTCCGGTAGCTTTTTCAAGGGCTGACCGGTCCACATCGCGTATATCTGCACTTGGGCGGCGCGCTCGATGTAATAGAGCCGATCATAAGCCTGAGCGACTGTTTCGCCAACGGTGGTCACCCCGTGGTTGGCCATGAAAAGGATGCCCTTGTCTCCGATCACCTTGGCGAGCCGCTCGCCTTCATCCGTCGTGAAGGCGGGGCCGTCATATTCCTCGTCGTAGGCGACTTTCATGCCCACGCCGACTTCGGTTTGGCCGATGTCTTTGATGCGCGGATCTTCGAGCCGAGTCAGCGCGCTCGCAAACGGCATGTGCGTATGAAACACCGCCGCCGCCGTTTTCGGGATCGCGCGATGGATCGGCATGTGGATGCAGTAGCAGGACCGCTCCACATCGCCGGCGCCCCGTTTGACCTTGCCGTCGTAACCCACTTCCATGAAGCTCGATGCTTTCACTTCCGACCAGTGCAGCCCGAACGGGATTTGATAATAGCGGTCCGTCCGGCCGGGCACGGTCAGCGTCAAGTGATTGAAAATGCCTTCGTGAAACCCGTGCATGTAGGCAACCCGGTGAGCGGCTGCGAGATCGACACGAGCCTGCCATTCCTCGGCTGAGCACTCACTGCGGGTCGTGGGCGATACTTTGAGTTGCATGTGTTCCTCCTCGATTTCGGGGTGGGAAATGGCACAAATCGAATGTGTAAGTGGTCGAGACTAGCAGCCCAATTGTCCGGACACGAGAGGGAAAGCGTCGGCATTCCCCCGCGTCTGTCCAGCATTTTGGGTCTCACAGCTTGAAGGGCACGACCTTTTGGCTCTGCTGGCCCAGACCTTCGATGGCGAGCGTCATCACGTCTCCGGCTTTCAGGAACACGGGCGGCTTCATGCCGAGGCCGACGCCCGGAGGCGTGCCCGTGGTCACGACGTCACCGGGCTCCAGCACCATGAATTGCGAGACATAGTGCAGGATGAAATCGCACTTGAAGATCATCGTGGCGGTGGACCCCGACTGCATACGCTTGCCGTTGAGATCGAGATGCATCGGCAGCTTGTTGACGTCCCCCACTTCGTCCGACGTGACCAGCCAGGGACCGAGGGGACCGAATGTCTCCGCGCACTTGCCCTTCATCCACTGCCCACCGCGCTCGAGCTGGAAGGCGCGCTCGGACACGTCGTTGCAGATGGTGTAGCCGGCGATGTGGCTGGCCGCATCCTTCAGCTCGACATAGCGCGACCGCTTGCCGACGACGAAGGCGATCTCCAACTCCCAATCGAGCTTCGTCGACCCGCGCGGGATCATGACCTCGTCGTTGGGGCCGCTGATGCAATTGGTGAGCTTGTAGAAGATGATGGGCTCACTGGGGATGGGCTGGCCGGCTTCCTTGGCGTGATCGGCGTAGTTGAGACCGATCGCCATGAAATTCTTCACGTTGCCGACGGGCGCGCCGAGACGCGCGCCCTTGGGCGCCTCCGGCAGCGTCTTGGGATCGAGCTTGCGCAGCTTGTCGAGGCTCGCGGTCGACAGCGTCTCGCCCGTGATGTCGCTCACATGCGCCGACAGATCGCGGATTGTGCCTGTGCTGTCGACGAGGCCTGGTTTCTCGGCACCCGGCGCGCCGAATCGGACGAGTTTCATGGGGGAACTCCTTGCTGCGGTTTCGCTGTGGGCTGCGCTATGGGTAAGACGGGGGCTCGCCGGTGTCCAGACAGAAGGTGCTCGCAACGGTGGCGGCGCCCGCCGAAGCCGCCTAAAAGCGCTGAGACGTGCTGCGGGCGACTGGCGTTCGCACAACCTCGAGCCCGATCATGACGACGAAATCGCCGAGCGACGCCGATGGGGACGCCGTCGCCCCTGGGGACGAACATCCCGGCGGCCTCGCCAGTGCCGTCTCTGGCGAAATCGCGCGTCAATCGGCGGGACCGCTTGCGCCGGGTCTTTATCTCGTGGCGACACCGATCGGCAACCTGGGCGACATCACTGTTCGTGCGCTGACGACGTTGGCGGGCGCCGAGGTGATTTATTGCGAGGATACCCGGCACAGCCGCACGCTGCTCTCGCACTACCGTATCCACCGGCCGCTGCGGGCGTATCACGAGCACAACGCGGAAGCCGAACGCCCGCGCATTCTGGAGCTGTTGGCCCAGGGCAAGGCGATCGCTCTGATTTCGGATGCGGGCACCCCACTCGTATCCGATCCGGGCCTCAAGCTGGTGCGAGTCGCGATCGACAAAGGATACGCTGTGCATGCCCTGCCCGGCCCTTCGGCAGTCCTCGCCGCGCTGTGCGTTGCCGGTCAGCCGACGGACACGTTTCTGTTCGCCGGATTCCTGCCACCGCGGGAGGCCGCACGACGTACGCGGCTCGGGGAATTGGCCTCGGTCCCGGCCACGCTCGTTCTGTTCGAAGCACCCAGCCGGATTGCAGATGCGCTGGACGACATCGCCGCTGTCCTGGGGGCTCGACGCGTCGCCGTCGCGCGCGAGCTCACCAAAAAATTCGAGGAGGTGCAACGTGGCTCCGCCGCCGAAATGGCGAGTTGGTCGCGCAGCGGCACGCTCAAGGGCGAATTCGTCATCGTCATCGCGCCACCCGCCGCCGACACGGTCACGGATGCAGACATCGAGGCCGCGCTCGATCATGCCCTGGCAGAAATGAGCTTGCGCGATGCCGCCCGCGCTATTGCCGACGCGACGGGTGTGCCGCGCTCGCGCGTCTATGATCTCGGCCTCCGCCGCAAGGCCAAAGCATGACGCGGGAGCGCAAGTCAGACGCTGAACTCGGCGAAAAGCGGGCGCGGCTGCGGCGTGGGCTCGCTGCCGAGTTGATCGCAGCAGGATTGTTGATGGCCAAAGGCTATCGCATTCTCGCGCGGCGCCGGCGCACCCCCTACGGCGAGATCGACATCATTGCAGTGCGGGGCAGCCGCGTCGCCTTTGTCGAGGTGAAGCGGCGCAAGTCCCTCGATGAGGCACACGCCGCGCTGACATCAGGACAAGGCCAGCGCATCGGCAATGCCGCCGAATGGTGGATCGGCCGACATCGACGTTACCGCGACCACGAAATGGGGCTCGACGCCATCCTCGTCGTGCCGCGACGGTGGCCGCAGCATTTGCCCAACGTGCTCGACACTTGACGGCGACATCCACCCCATCAGGCGCGCAGGGCTGCTTTGATCGTGTCGCTGGCCTTCTCGGCCACCATGATCGTCGCGGGATGGATGTTCGACGACGGCACCATCGGCATGACCGACGCATCGACCACGCGCAATCCCTCGATGCCACGTACTTTCAGGTTCGGATCGGTGACCGCGCGGTCGTCGGTGCCCATCCGGCAGGTGCCGCACGGATGATAGACGGTGGAGCCGTTGTTTTTCACGTAGTCCTTGAAGTCGTCCTCGGTCTGGACGCCGGCGCCAGGAAGCATTTCCTCTTCGATCAATGACTTGAAGGGGTTCGTGTCGCGGATTTGCTTGGCGATGCGCCAGCCCGACAACATCATCCGCCAGTCTTCGTCGTGCGTCATGTAGTTGGCGTGAATGCGCGGCGCGAAGCGGCCTTCGGGGTCGCGCAGCTTGATCTCGCCGCGGCTGTGGGGGCGGCAGACGCAAAAATTGAACATGAAGCCCGGGAACCGGTGCAGACCCACCTTGAAGGCACCTTCGGTCGAAAAATTGATGCACTGGAATTGCAGATCGGGAACGGGCTCCGACGCGCGGGATTTGCAGAACATCGTCGCTTCAGTGGCGCCCACTGACAACTGACCCGAACGATTGAGCGCGTACTCGAGCACCATTTTGGCAGCTTGCAGGGGATTGCGGCTGACCTCGTTGAGCGTGCCGCGAATCTTGGTGCGAAACACCATGCGAACCATGAAATGGTCCTGCAGGTCTTTGCCGACACCGGGCAGATCGTGATGCACGTCGACGCCGATGGCCGCGAGTTCCTTGGCATTGCCGATGCCGGACGCCATCAGCAGCATCGGTGAGTTGATCGAACCACCCGAAACGATCACCTCGCGGCGCGCGCGAATCCGGCGGCGACGACCGTCGGTCTCCTCGATCTCGACACCTATGGCGCGCTTGCCCTCGAGAATGATGCGGCGCACGTGCACCTGCGTTTTCAGCTCGAGATTGGGCCGCGAGAGGTTCGGCTTGAGATAGCCGACGGCGGTCGACACGCGGCGGCCGTTGCGCACATTGAGCTGGACGAAGCCCACGCCGTCGATGCGTTCACCGTTGAAGTCCTTGTTGCGGGGGAATTGCAACTGCTCGCAGGACTCGACGAAAGCCCGCGAGGGCACCGACGGTGCTTTGATGTTGGAAATGGTCATCGGTCCGCCGACGCCACGCCACGCGTCGGCGCCTTCGACGTTGTTTTCAGATTTCTTGAAGTAGGGGAGCACATCCTTGTACCCCCAGCCGGTGGCGCCGAGCTTTTCCCACTCGTCGAAATCAGAGGGCGCACCCCGCAGAAACACGAGCCCGTTGATCGATCCCGAGCCTCCCAAAACCTTGCCCCGAGGCCATACGACACTACGACCGTTGAGGCCGGGCTCGGGCTCCGTCGCATAGCCCCAATTGAATTTCGGATTGGGGACGATCTTGCCGAACCCCAGGGGAATGTGAATCCAGGGATTGCGGTCGCGCTTGCCGGCTTCGAGCAGGCAGACTTTGAGCTTGGGATCTTCCGTCAGCCGCGTGGCGACGATGCAACCCGCCGACCCGGCGCCGGCGACGACGACATCGTATTCCTCATCGAATTCCTGAGCGGGCATGTCGTCGTCTCCTGCAATCGCTGCCACGCACACCGCGCGACGAATCCGGGCGCCAAAGTGGTACGAAGCCGGGGGCCAGTGCAAGAGGGACGATGAAATGAAGCGGCCCCGTTGCGAGTGAGGGGGCCGAATGAGGGCTGAATCCCAGGCGCGGTGCGCCTCAGTTCTTTTCCATATGCGGCAGTGGATCGATGGGCTTGGACCCCTGGCGCAGCTCGAAGTGCACTTGCGGTTGATCGGCCGTGCCGGAGTTTCCGGCCTTGGCCAGAACTTGGCCGCGTTTCACCTTGTCGCCACGCTTGACCAGGATTTGGTCGTTGTGGGCGTAGGCCGAGACCCAGTTGTTGTCGTGGCGCACCAGCACGAGGTTGCCGTAGCCCTTGAGTTCGTTGCCAGCGTACGCAACCACACCCGCTTCCGCCGCAACCACATCGGTCCCGAGCGGCACGGAAATATTGATGCCGTCGTTGTGGCCATCGCCCCGTGGGCCGAAGCCGGCGATGATTTTTCCTTTCACCGGCCAGCGGAATTTGCCGGTGCCACCCAACTTGGGTGGGGCGGTGAGTGACGGCGATCCGGCAGCAGCCGGTTCGACCTTCGAGGCGGCCGACGGTGACGCATCCGTCAAAGCATGCGGACCGACACCCAATGCGGCGACCTTTTGGGTTTCCGCGTTCTGACGCGATTCCTCATTCAAGATCTTCGGGCGCAGCGATTCACTGCTGGGCGGAACAGCGATCGAAGCAGGCGCTGCCGCGGCGACTGCCGCGTTGGCTGGAACTTTCAACACGGTTCCAGGCCGCAGTTTGTTGGGGTCCGTGATGCCGTTGACGGTCTGGATGTCGGCGGTCTTTACGCCATGACGTCGGGCAATGGCATAGAGGCTTTCACCCGATGCCAGAGTGTGCGTTCCCGTCCAATCGGCGCCCAGCGCAGGTGGTGCGAGGGGTTTGTCACGTGCGGGGGCGGGGACAGCCGAGCGCGGTGCCTGAGGCGCAAGGGGCGCGACCTGCGGTCCTGCCGCCAATGCTGCCGGCGCGGGCACGAGATTGGCAGCAGGCGCGTGCGCCGGGTAGGCGGCGGCATGCTTCACGGGCGCATCGCGCAGGGCGACGGCGCGCTTGCCCGCAGGCACGGTGAGCTTTTGGCCCGGACGCACGCTCGGGCTGTGCAATCCGTTGAGCGACATGAGCTCGGAAATCGACACACGGTACTGCTTGGCAAGCGATGAGAGCGTATCGCCCGGCTCGACTTCGATGGTCAATCCGGCGGGAGACGAGCCCATGCGATGGGCAGAGACCGGTGCTGTCTGAGCCGGATCGGCACCGTAAGCCGCGGCGCGGGCATCGGCGGCCGGCGCCATCGGTTGCGGCGACACGCCGGCAAACCTCTGTGGACGTTCGGTGTAGGCAGGAGCTGGATACGCCGGCGCAGGATCGGCCAGCGGCACCATCTCGACGGCGGCAACGTGCGGTGGGGGCGCATACCCGTGTTCGGCGGGGCCACCCAATCCAACGGTGCGCCGAACGGATTCGCTCGGCACGGGCACCGCCGCTTGCTTGGACTGATCCGCGTTGAGCTTGGCGCCCGGGAAATCGAAGCGGCTGAGCTCGGCGCTGCAGCCGGCCAATCCCGACAACAGAACGGCAAGAACCGCAGACGCACCTGAGCGGCAGACGGTCGACAACACGGATCCCGACTCCGGGCACTCGTACACTGAACGCGACATATGGCACCTCTATACCCACGATCAGTTAACCATCCCAATGGTTAACCGCCCGTTAAAAGCCGTGGGCCCCCGCCTTTGGCCTTCGTCTGTCGTTCGTCGGTACGCGCTGGAATTTCACCGCAGGACATGTCGGCAACCAGCAGTCGAGCGATATCGTCGGGCATCAATTTGCGCCCTGAATATGGGAACTCCGCGGCAGATCGGCGTCATCGCCGCGGCATTTGTCGAGATTTTCGGGGCAATCGCCACGCGGGCGGGGAGAGTCGAGCCGCGAGGTTGGAACTCCGCGCCCGAGCTTGCTAGGGTTGGTTGCCGCCACCTCAACATAAGGACGACACATCGTGCTGCTCGGCTGCATTGCTGACGATCTCACCGGCGCCACCGACCTCGCCATCATGCTGACGCGGGCCGGAATGCGAACGCTGCAAGTCATGGAGGTGCCGGGCGAGGCGCCCGGGCTCGATGGATTCGATGCCATCGTGGTGGCGCTCAAGACGCGCACCTGCCCCGTGGAGGAGGCCGTGCACGTGTCCCTCGCCAGCGCCGACGCCCTGCTGGCACGCGGCGCAAAGCAGCTTTTCTTCAAATACTGCTCGACCTTCGATTCGACGGATGGCGGCAATATCGGTCCGGTTGCCGATGCCCTGCTCGACCGCGTCGAAGGCGGTTTGGCCGTGGTGTGCCCCGCCTTTCCGACCAACAAACGCACGATCTACATGGGCAACTTGTTCGTCGGCGAGGTGCCGCTGGCGGAAAGCCCGATGAAAGATCACCCGCTCACACCCATGCGCGACTCGAGCCTCGTGCGCGTCCTCCAGAGGCAGACGCGCTCGAAAGTCGGATTGGTGCCCTATCCGGTGGTCGGGCAGGGGGCCGGCGCCATCGTCGAGGCGTTCACCGCCGCGAAAGCGCGCGGTGAACGCTTCGTCGTCGTCGATGCGATCAACGACGCCGACCTGATGGCCATCGGCACAGCGGCATCGGGACATCGTCTCATCACCGGCGGCTCGGGCGTCGCGCTCGGGTTGCCCGCAAATTTCATCGCTGCGGGCCTCATGCGCGCCGCCGCTGCGCCAACGACGATGCAGGCCGCCAAGGGACGCTCCGCCATCATTGCGGGCAGTTGCTCGGAGGCGACACGCGGACAAGTCGCCGCCGCGAAAGCCGCTGGCCTGCCGGCGTTCGAGGTGGACCCGATGGCGGTGCAGTCGGGCGCGCAGTCTGGAAAGACGCTGGCCGCGTGGGCGCAGACGCAAGCCCCGGACAAACCGGTGTTGATTTATTCCAGCGCCGATCCGGCGGCTGTGCGCCGCACGCAAGATCAGTTGGGCCGCGACGCCGCTGGTGCCCTCGTCGAGCGCGCCTTGGCGGAGGCCGCGACCCATCTGGTGGCGACCGGGGTGACCCGTCTGATCGTGGCCGGTGGCGAAACCTCCGGCGCCGTGGTCGGCGCGCTCGGCGTCAAGGCGCTGGAGATTGGTCCCGAAATCGATCCGGGGGTGCCGTGGACCCGCGCCGTCGGGCGCGACCTCGTGCTGGCCCTCAAGTCGGGCAATTTCGGTGCACCCGATTTCTTCGTCAAAGCCTGGAGGATGCTGCAGTGAGCATCGAAGCCCGCCTGCGCGAGCAGATTTGTGCAACTGGCGCCTCCCTCTTCAATCGGGGCCTGACCCACGGCTCTACCGGCAACATCTCTTTGGCGTTGCCCGATGGGGGTTGGCTCATGACGCCGACCGGCTCGTCACTCGGCACGCTCGATCCCGCGCGCCTGTCCAAGCTCGATGCGTCGGGCGCGCTCATCGGGGGAGACGCGCCGACCAAGGAATCCTTCCTGCACACCACGATGTACGCGGCACGGCCCAGCGCTGGTGCCGTCGTGCACCTGCATTCGACGCACTCGGTTGCCGTCAGTTGCCTCGACGGCGTCGACCACGCAAACTGCCTGCCGCCGATCACCGCCTACTACGTGATGCGCATCGGGACGCTGCCACTGGTGGCCTATTTTCCGCCGGGCGACGAGGCTCTGGCCGAGGCGGTGGGGCGGCTCGCGGGCAAACACCACGCGGTACTTCTGGCCAATCACGGGCCCGTCGTTGCGGGCTCGAGCTTGAGCGCCGCGCAGGATGCCATCGAGGAATTGGAGGAGACAGCGCGTCTTTTCCTCATGCTGCGGCATGAAAAGGTGCGCGCGTTGACGCCGGAGCAGGTCGCGGCACTGCGCGCCAAGTTCGGCTGACATGACGTTTCGCGCCGAGCGGGCCAAGGAGCGCCGATGACGCAAACGCGCACACGCACAGACTACGACGTCGCGGTCGTCGGCGGCGGATTGCTCGGATCGGCAATCGCGTGGGGATTGGCGCGGCTGGGCGAGAAAGTGGCTGTCCTCGACGAGGGCGATCGCGCCACGCGGGCCTCGCGCGGAAACTTTGCGCTTGTCTGGGTGCAATCCAAGGGCTTGGGCATGCCGGAATACGCCGGCTGGACCGTACGCTCGTCCAATGACTATGCCGCGTTCGTCGATGAACTCGAGCGAGAGACCGGCATTGCCGTCTCGCACGAGCGACCCGGCGGTTTCCATCTGGCTTTGTCGGAAGAGGAACTCGAGGCGCGCGCGTTGCAGATGAAGCGTCTGCACAATCAACCCGGCATCGTTCAGTACGAAACCAAGATCCTCGATGCGGCCGAGGTGAAGCGCATGCTGCCCGACATCGGGCCCCAAGTCGCGGGAGGCAGCTATTGCCCCCTCGATGGTCACGTCAATTCGCAACAATTGCTGCGGGCGTTCCACATTGGACTGCACCACAATGACGCCCATTACCTGCCCGGATATCGTGTCGAGGCGATCGATCGGACGGCCGGCATGTTCGCGCTGCGCACACCGCTCGGCGACGTGCACGCGGCCAAGGTCGTGCTCGCTGCTGGCAATGCGAACCAGCGCCTGGCGCCCCTCGTCGGTCTGCGCGCGCCGATGCGACCCGAGCGCGGCCAGATCATCGTCACCGAACGCGTGCAGCCGTTCCTGAAGCACCCCGTCGTCACCGTCCGCCAGACCAATGAGGGCTCCATCATGATCGGAGACAGCAAGGAGGACAGCACCGACGACCGCGGCATGTCGATGAACATCAATGCCACGATGGCCGACCGTGCCGTGCGGATGTTTCCGCGACTGGCAAACCTCAACGTCGTGCGCACGTGGTCGGCGATCCGCGTCATGACCGAAGATGGGTTTCCGATCTACGAGCAATCGCACACGCATCCCGGCGCATTCGTTGCGTGTTGTCATTCCGGCGTAACATTGGCCGCCGTCCACGCGATGACGCTGCCGTCGATGATTGCCGAAGGTGTGCTCGACCCCGCGCTCGTCGGCGCGTTCACGGCGCGGAGGTTCGATGTTTCGACGCCTGCTTGATACCCCGCAACGCGCCGTCACAGTGACGATCGACGGCTGCACGGTGGAGGCGCGCCTCGGCGATAGCGTCGCGGCCGCCTTGCTCGCCGCAGGTACACGGCCGACCCGCGCGTCACCCGTCGGCGGAGCGCCGCGAGCGCCCTATTGCATGATGGGCGTGTGCTTCGAATGCCTGGTGACGATCGACGGTGTCGGCAATCGCCAGAGCTGTCTCATTCCAGTGGCAGAGGGCATGGCCATCGAGACGCAGACAGAGCGGCGGGAGGCGGGACGGTGAGCGCTCTCGACGCATTGGCACAGGCTTGGGACGTGATCGTCATCGGCGCAGGCCCGGCCGGTATGGCAGCTGCGATCGTGACGGGAAACGCGGGACTGTCGACGCTCGTCCTCGACGAGAACATGGGCGTGGGCGGCCAAGTGTGGCGCTCGATCACGACGACGCCTGTGCTCAATCGTCCGGTGCTTGGTCCCGACTATTGGAAGGGCCGCGATATCGTCGCTGCGTTCGCCGAGTGCGGAGCCCTGCATGTGCCGGGCGCGACCGTCTGGAGTGTGTCGACAGAGCGAGAGATCGGGGTCTCGTGCGGGGGTGTCTCCCGGCTCCTGACGGCGCGACGCATCATCATCGCGACCGGCGCGATGGAGCGGCCATTCCCCATTCCGGGTTGGACCCTTCCCGGCGTGATGACGATCGGCGGTGCGCAGACGGTGCTCAAGGCATCGGGATTGCTGCCCACGGGTCGCGTGGTGCTCGCCGGCTGCGGACCACTGCTGTGGCTCTACGCCGATCAGGCGCTGCGTGCCGGCGGTCAATTCCAAGCCATCCTCGACACGACGGACACGACAACGCGAGCGCAGGCGCTGCGGCACGCCTGGGCTTTCGCGCGCTCACCCTATCCCGCGAAGGGTCTAGCCTTGATGGCCCGTGTTCGCCGCAAGGTGCGTGTCGTCACGGGCGTGACGGCGCTCGCCGCAGACGGTTCCGGCAAGGTCGATACCGTGCTGTTCCGGCGTGGCCACGCTGGATTTGGCGAGCGCATGCTGGTGGACACACTGCTGCTGCATCAAGGCGTCGTGCCCCATACCAATTTAGCCATGGCGGCCGGCGTCGAGCACCATTGGGATGACCGGCAGCTTTGTTTCGTGCCGACCCTCAGCGATACCGAGGGAGAGACGAGCCTCGACGGCATCGCCATCGCGGGCGACGGGGCGGGGATTGCGGGTGCCGAAGCTGCCGTCGAACGGGGTCGTCGTGTGGGGCACGCTGCCGCGCGCGCCCTCGGCATCGACCTGGCTCGTTTGCCGGATTTGAGCACCTCGCGTCGCACCCTCGCCGGTTACGAACGCGCTCGCCCATTTCTCGATACGCTTTATCGCCCCGCCCACGCCTTTCGCATCCCCCAGGGCGACACCATCGTGTGCCGCTGCGAAGAGGTGACGGCCCAACAGGTCATCGACACGGTTGCCATCGGCTGTGAGGGCCCAAACCAGATGAAATCGTTTCTGCGCTGCGGCATGGGTCCGTGCCAGGGGCGCCTGTGCAGTCTCACCGTCACAGAGCTGATCGCCCACACGCGCGCCGTGACGCCAGCACAGGTCGGCACCTTCCGTTTGCGTCCGCCCGTGAAGCCGATCACCGTGGCGGAAATGGCTGAATTGACGGTCCAGAGCGCAACCCCGCTCAATGTGAGCCGAAACTGACCCGGCCCAAAGCCGACCCGTGTCGCGGACTTGTTCTCAAAGTGATTGTTGAATGCCGGCCACAGCGCACGGCCAATGATGCCGTGCGCTATTCGTCGCTTTCAGCTCGCGTCTCTCCCGGGGCATTCTCCCACCGGCCTCGAGAAGAATTCGTTTTGCGTCGAGGGGGAGTGAATCATGTCGGAGTCGAACGACGACCAGGGGCGGTTGACCCTGCCTTATATGGTGCGCTGGTTTTCGCCGACCCTGCTGGCCAATGCGGCGATCCGCGCCGCAGTGTCGCCCGTCTTCGGCACGTTCGCCGATGCGCGCTCGGTTCAAGCCAACGTCGACGGCTTCGAGACCCACAATTTGCACATGGTGGCTCAGCGCTACGATCTGAGCGAAGCTGGCATCGCCGATCCGTTGGGTGTCGTGTGGGTCGACTACCTTGCCGACACGGGTGACGGCTTCGACTCCACCTACGCCATGGCATCCCTCGTCGCTCAGGAAACTCTGACGATTGCCCTGCGTGGCGCGAAGGAGACCATCACGCTGCCCGCCGGCAAAGTGCTCATTCTGGGTGGCGACCAAGTTTATCCCTATCCGTCTCGCGACGAATACCGAACGCGGTTCGAATACCCGTTCAAAATGGCGTTTTCGGACCTGACGCTGCCGCGAATGACGTTCGTCATTCCCGGCAATCACGACTGGTACGATGGCCTGAACTCGTTCGATTATTTGTTTTGCCAAGCCCGGTATGGCGACACCGGTGGCAGCAGTCTGGGCAGCCTGAACTTCACGCAACACCGCAGCTATTTCGCGATCCGGTTGCCGTACAATTGGTGGATCTGGGGCGGTGACATCCAATTTTCCGATTACCTCGACGCCGGCCAGACCCGCTATTTCCAAACGGTGTCCGAACTCATGCACCCGCGCGAGGGCGAGCCCCCCCACAAGGTGATCCTGTGCACCGCCGCGCCAGGCTGGCAGTACGAAGAGAAATTGGCGAAAGCCGCGAACTCCAACATTCGTGCACTGGCAGCGATCGTCGAGGATGCGGGCGCCAAGGTGTGCACCGTGCTCTCAGGCGATGCGCACCATTATTCCCGGTATTATTCCAAGCAACTGGGCCTCAGCCTGATCACAGCGGGCGGCGGCGGTGCATTTCTGCATCCCACGCATCAACTCCACAACACCATCACATACAAATGGCAAGGCGGGGACGATCTCTTCGATTTGAACTGCATGTCCTCCGCAAAGGGATCGAGTGACTATGAGACGGCCGTGTATCCCTCGCGGGCCAGAAGCTACTGGTTGGCCTGGGGCAACGCGCTTTTCCCCATCTGGAACTACACATTTGCGACGCTGCTGGGCACGTTCTACTGGATCATGACCTGGATGTACTCGCAGACGTTCGTGCGATGCACCCTCGATACCGGAGTGGAGGCGTGGGAACTCGTCGAGCAGGTGCTGCTCGAGACTGGGGGGTGCCGCCTGCCCGGCAGCTCGTGGGCGGAGCGTATTTCCTACCTCGTCGTTTTCACCGTGCGCGCGGGCGTCACGCAGTTCCTGCTCGGTATCTTTGCCCTCGGCATGCTCGTCGCACTCATCCTCTACGCGGATGCGCGCACGCGCTGGAAGCGATTCCTGATGGGCACGTTGCACTGGCTCGCCCACATGATCGCGATGGTGACGCTCTACCTCGTCGTCAATCATCTGGGTTATTGGGAATGGTTCGGCGACGCGACCGTCCTTATTTTTCAGCCCCTTTTGGGTGAATCCGCCAGGGTTTTGAAAACAGCTGCCTATATGGCGCAGATGATCTTGGGCGGCGGGCTGATCGCGGGCTTCGTCTGGGGACTTTACCTCTTCATCGCGTGCGCCTTTTTCCGGCGGCACTGGAACGATGCGTTTTCGGCCTTGCGCATTCCCGACTACAAAAACTTTCTGCGCATGAAAATCGAGCACGACCGCCTGACGATTTACCCGATCGGCCTGCGGCGCACGCCCACACGTCTCGAGTGGCGGCTCTCGTCGGGCAAGTATGAGCCTCGGTTGGCGCTCTCGACCGAATTGATCGATGGCCCGATCGTCATCGAAGCACAAAATGTGCGCAGCCGACCCGACCTGACGCCAGAGCCGGGAGCCGGAAGTCGCCGCGGTCGCGAGTGAGGCGGGCTCAGTTCAAGCTGCGTTTCGTGAACGGGCTGTCGAGCGAGAAGCCGGGTATCTCGACGTTGATGAACGTGCCGTCGGGCAATTGCATCTGATAGCTGCCGCTCATGATGCCCGATGGCGTCGATAGCGGACAGCCCGAGGTATAGGTGAACGATTGCCCCGGCGGGATCAGGGGAGTCTGGCCGATCACACCGGGACCGCGCACCACTTCTTTGCGACCATTGGCATCGGTAATGAGCCACTGGCGCGTCTTGAGCTGCACGGCAATCGGCCCTTCGTTGGCGATTTCCACCGTGTAGGACCAGAAAAAATAGCTCTCGTCGGGAGCCGACTGCTCCTCGACATACAGTGGCGTCACCCGCACTCGTACGCCATTGGTGAGAGCTTCGTACATGGACAGCGCGCCTATGAGAATGGTCGACGAAAGGGTCATCATATCTTGAGCGCAGCGATGCCGCGGTCAATGTCTGCCGCCAGATCGCTGAAGGCTTCCAATCCCACCGAGAGGCGCACCAGCCCGTCGCTGATGCCCAATTCGGCGCGCGCATCGGGTTTCAAGCGCTGATGGGTGGTGGTCGCCGGGTGCGTGACGAGGCTCTTGGAATCGCCCAGATTGTTGGACAACTCGATCAACGACAGCGCGTTGAGGAAACGAAAGGCTCCTTCTTTGCCGCCTTCGACCTCGAACGACACGAGCGTCGATCCAGCTTTCATCTGGCGCTTGGCCAGCGCGGCTTGGGGATGATCCTCTCGCCCCGGATAAATGACCCGGTTCAAGCCGTCTGACCGTCGCGCGACGAGATAGTCGGCCAATCGGGTCGCTGTCTCCGTTTGCGCGCGCACGCGGATGCTCAGCGTTTCCAGGCCTTTCAACATCACCCACGCATTGAACGGGCTCAGCGCGGCGCCTGTATGCTTGTAGAAGGGGTGCAAGTGTTCCGTGACCCACTTGTCAGGACCCAAGACGATGCCGGCGAGGCAGCGGCCTTGTCCATCGATGTGCTTGGTGGCCGAGTAGACGACGATGTCGGCGCCCAGCTCCAGCGGCCGCTGATACATGGGCGTGGCAAACACGTTGTCGACGACGACGAGCGCGCCGGCATCGTGCGCCAGGTCCGACACGGCCCGAATGTCGACGAGATCCAGACACGGATTGGACGGCGTCTCGAAGAAGAATGCGCGCGTATTGGGTTGGCGCGCCTTGCGCCATGCCTCGACATCGCGCCCGTCGACGAGCGTCGACTGAATGCCGTAGCGCGGCAGCAAATCCTGCACCACGTACAGGCACGAACCGAACAGTGCTTTGGCCGCAACGACGTGGTCACCCGCTTTCAACATGCACAACAGCGCGGCAGAAACCGCGGCCATGCCCGATGCGGTGCCACGCGCGGCTTCTGCCCCTTCGAGGAGTTTCATGCGCTCTTCGAACATTGCCACAGTCGGGTTGGCATAGCGCGAATAGATGAAGCCGCCGGCTTCGGTCTTGAAGCGCTCTTCGGCCTGCTCGGGGCTGTCGTAGACATAGCCCTGCGTCAGAAACAGCGCCTCGGAGGTTTCGGCGAACTGCGATCGCATGGTCCCGCCATGCACCATGCGGGTTTCGGCAGACCAATCCGCTGCTCGATCAGCGTTACGCGACTTCGGCATTTCGACGGCCCTCGCTTTGGTGTTCGAAACGAACCCCCGACCCCGGCCGCTGTCGCTTGCGGGGCTCCGAACGCTATCCCGTCCTGGATCGAGCGAGCGGCCCTTTAGCGAGTTGTTTTGCGTGGCTGCAAGCCGGCCGGCCAAATCACCACGTTGACGCACGCCATTAACCTGCCTGAGCCCGCGTCGTCAATGGTTCGATCAACCGCCGCGGGTCATTCAAAGCGCCGACTTCGGTGCAACTGGCCCCAAACACCGACCCATCGCTGCCCACCGCACGCGGTCGCGTTGGGTCGTCGCATCGTTCGGTGGCATCGAACCCAACCCGCGTTCGGGTCAGCGCGAATGCCTTTCTCCACTCCTCCCACAAGGCTCGGTCAGCTATATCGTCGACGTGGACTTCCGGCATTCCCGTCGACGTGCAACCGTTCGCTGGTCGATCCCCACGTCACCCCGTTTTCGCTTACCTCGCGACCGCATCGGGTGTGGATCGTGGCTGCGCCGTGGTCTCAATCGGACATGTCTTGTGGCAAAGCCATGTGTTTTGGTGTTCTACGGGGCGAAAGTACAGTCATGGCCATTCGCGTGCTCGTCGTCGAGGATGAACCGCTGCTCGCTTTCGACATCGCCCAGCATTTGGAGGATGCGGGCTTCCATATCCTGGGGCCTGCTGCATCTGTCGAGCGGGCGCTCGGCATCATCGGGCGAGAAGGCTGCGATATCGCGGTGCTCGATGTCAATCTGGGTCGTGAAACGGCCGAACCCGTGGCGGAAGAATTGTCTCGGCGCGGCACCCCCTTCGGCACCCTGTCGGGTTACTCGGTCGAACAGCACCCACCCGCATTTCAGTGCGCGCCATCGCTGACCAAGCCCGCCAAACCCGGCGACTTGATTGCGCTGCTCAGGCGGCTGACCGCCCAGCATGGCTCCGACGGCGGGATGCGCTGACCCAGCCTCCAGCTTACGAGTGCACGTAACGCTCGATGGCAATGCCCAGGGTCGTCACGCCGATGAGGGCCAAGGTCACGAGTGCCGCATTGCGGTAATGCCGGGAGCCCCCGCGCGCAAACGCGCGGCTACCCAGTGCCGTGGCCAGGATGTTGATGGGGATCAAAAGCACACCCATTGCCAGCGCTTTGGCCGTGAACAGCCCGTACAGCGTGAGCGGCAGAACGGACGAAAGCGCGACGGCGGTCATGAGTGCCAAGACATTGCCCCGCTGCTGATGCGCGTCTCCCGGGCGCGCCAGCGCGACGGCAACGACGGGCGGTCCGCCCATGCCGGAGCTGCCCTGCAGCAGGCCTCCGGCCACGCCTGCCACCAGCAGGGTGCCCAGGGACGCTTTGCCTTTGAGCGTCCATCCCTGCGCCAACAAAACAACCATCAGCACGACCAGCACCGAGATGACGATTTTCATGATGGCCGGATCGACAGCCATGAGCAACCATGCACCCCCTGGGGCCGCCAGAAAAATGGCGCTCGCAACCGGCAGCACGATCCGTCGTTCGGCATAGCGCACAGCCTCGGGAAGCAACTGCACGACAGTGGGCAAACCGACGAGACTGGAGATGGCGACAGCAAGGTGCGGCCCAGCGGCCAAGGTGAGCACCGGCACCATGACGAGCGCAGCACCAAAGCCCACGAAGCCACGCAGAAATCCGCCCACGAAGACTGCGCAGATGATCGCGATCAGCCGCGCGTCGACAACCACGTCCGAAAATTCAGCCAAACGATCCCTCATGTGTTGTGGTCGCGAGAAGACCACAGCCCGATCACAGCGGAAAGGGCCCACGTTGCCGGCGACAAACCCGAGGTGCCAGCGCCAGCGAATTGCTCACATCGGCGCGATCCAAAGCGCTCCGTGCTCTGCCTACGAAAGGTCGAATACTGCATGCGAGGGCCGCGTGCGCAGCTCCATTCCCCGGCTGAGACAACACGCCAGCTGAAGTCACGGGTGTGTCGATTGGCGCGGGTACGCGACACGCGTCGCAGATCGGCCCGACTGTCCTATGCGTCCAGGGTTCATTGCCGTTCAGCCGGGGATTGAGGCGCAGACGTACGGCTGTCGCAGACGTACGGCTGGACAGGGTATGCCCTTTCGTATATCGCAGCCCCTGCGGGCTAACGCCCGTCCGCCGCACGCGGCAGGGCGCATAGCTCAGTTGGTAGAGCAGCTGACTCTTAATCAGCGGGTCGCAGGTTCGAGTCCTGCTGCGCCCACCAAGAAAATCAACGGGTTAGACTCTTCCCAGATTCAAGTCGAAAGTGTCCAGCATTCACCCGTCATGCACGGGGCTGGCTCTGAGG
>JANOHP010000150.1:0-5716 GCA_031406575.1 Hyphomicrobiales bacterium | reverse complement strand
GTTTCGCCGAACTTATAATGAAGCTGGGGGGCACCCGTCCGCTTGTCGGATGGCATCGCAGAGGTTTTCGACGTGACGCTCGAGCCTCTTACGGTTGCAGGACCAGTGTGCCGGCTCGGAGCGCCAGTCCTCCCGCAATCTCACGTCTGAGTAACGGCATGTTCATCAGCACGGCGCGGTTTCACGCCGACTTCTTTGCTCGACCCATGCTTTTACAGGCTCCTTTGACTCGTTTTGGCCCATACTCTTCCGACAAACACTAACAGGGCGAGGCATGGGCCTATGGCAGATACATTCGACTATGTGATCGTGGGAGCCGGGTCGGCCGGCTGCATTCTCGCCAATCGGCTGACTGCCGATGGCCACGCCACGGTTTGCTTGCTTGAAGCAGGACCGCCCGATTGGAACCCATACATTCATATCCCGGCAGGCTTCATCAAGACGCTGAACAATCCGAGCGTGAATTGGATGTACGAGGCTGAGCCTTCCGAGTGGACTGGCGGCCGAGCCATTCCGGTTCCGCGCGGCAAGACGCTCGGCGGCTCAAGTTCCATAAACGGCCACATTTACAATCGCGGCCAACGCATGGATTTTGACGGTTGGGCGCAGAACGGCAACCGCGGCTGGGGTTACTTCGACGTGCTGCCTTACTTTCGGCGCTGCGAGCAACGCATCGGCGAAGCGGATGAAAAATATCGCGGTCGCGACGGCAATCTCACTGTCACCGATCTCAATTACTCGCATCCGTTCTGCGAGAAGTTTATCGAAGGCGCCGGACAGATCGGCATCCCCCGCAACCCCGATTACAACGGAGCCACCCAAGAAGGCCTGAACTATGTGCAGCGAACGGTGCACAAGCGCCGCCGCATGAGCACGGCGCGCGCCTTCCTGCAGCCCGCCAAGTCACGCCCCAACTTAACCGTTCGCACCAATGCACATGCCAAGCGAATCCTGCTCGAAGGCAAGCGCGCCATCGGCGTCGAATATGCGAAGGGCGGCGGCGGTGGTCACACGGTCGAGGTTCGCGCCAACAAGGAGGTAATCATCAGCGGTGGCGCGGTGAATTCGCCGCAACTCCTGCAACTCTCCGGCATTGGACCGACGGCACTGCTCAAGTCGCTCGGTGTCGAGGTGCGCCACATCCTCGAAGGCGTCGGCGAGAACCTGAGCGACCACTATGCACCTCGTTTCAGCATGCGTGTGAAAGGCATCGAGACGTTGAACGAGCGGGCAAGCGGTCTCCGACGCATGGGCGAGATCGTGAAGTACCTGGTGGGGGCGAAAAGCATCGTCAATCTGAGCCCATCAATGGTCTACGGCTTCTGGCATTCGGATGAGGCCGTGCGCTCACTGGATCTGCAGTTCATCTTCACGCCGGCAAGTTTCAAGCAGGGCCGGCACGGCGTGTTCGACGACCACCCTGGGTTCACCGTTGCCTGTTGGCAGCATCGGCCGATCAGCAAGGGGTACGTGCGCGCGAAATCGTCTGATCCATTCCAAAAGCCGGCGATCCAACCCAACTACCTAGTGGAAGAGTTCGATCGCCAAGTGACGATCAAAGCCATGAAACTGTCGAGGCGCCTAATGAGGACGCCCGCCCTGCAGCCTTACCTTGATGGCGAGGATTACCCGGGCGAGAATGTGCAAACTGACGACGAGCTGCTCGATGCGGCGAAAAAGTGGGGCAACACGACCTATCACTTGATGGGGACATGCCGCATGGGCCCAGCTTCCGATCCGACCGCCGTCGTTGACGACCAGCTCCGCGTGCGAGGCATTGAGCGACTGCGGGTGATCGATGCCTCGATCATGCCGGCGATACTATCGGCCAACCTCAATGCGGCGACAATGATGATCGCGGAAAAGGGCTCCGACCTCGTCCTCGGCAAGCCAGCGCTTGAGCCGATTGTCGTCCCTGAGATCGTTTGACGCGGACTCGTGCGCCTCCGGCCCGGATCCACCAACCGTCCGTCGGCGACGTTACAATAGCAGCTCCCGACGCCATTCCAATCGGCGACGATTGTACGACGGACTCGCTAGCAATGTCCTGAATGGCGTCCTGCTCGTCTGCGTGGTCATATGGCTCCACTGATGACAGGCCCTAAGAAAGGTCGACGACATGACGAAATCGAGCCTTGGCCCCCTCGAGGGCGTGCGCGTGCTGGAGCTTGGCCACTTCATTGCGGCGCCCTTTTGCACGCGCCTGCTCGGAGATCTCGGCGCCGAGATCATCAAGATCGAGCCCCCCGGTGGCGATCCCGTCCGTACCTGGGGCGCGCAGATCGATGGCAACTCGGTCTGGTGGAGCGTCCATGGAAGGAACAAGAAATCCGTCGTCGTAGACCTGAAACAGGATGGATCGCGCGACATCATTTTAAAGCTGGTCTCAAAGTGTGACGCCGTGGTCGAGAACTTCCGGCCGGGATACCTTAAAAGGATCGGCCTCTCCGACGAGGCACTTCATGCCGCCCGCCCTGGGCTCGTCGTCGCGCACGTATCCGGCTTCGGCCAGACTGGGCCGGATCGCGACCGCGCTGCGTTTGGCGTCATCGGCGAAGCAATTGGGGGGCTGCGCTACCTCGCGAATCATCCCGATCACGCCAGCGACCTACCGCCGGTCCGCGCGGGCATCAGTATCGGAGACACAGTGGCAGGCATCTATGCCGCACTCGGGGTCGTTGCGGAGCTGCTCAGAGGCCATCGCCGAGGCACACCGGGCATCGGCCGGACAGTCGATGTCGCACTCACCGATTCCGTACTTAGCCTCATGGAAGGCCTACTCCCAGAATACGGTAGCCTTGGCATCGTCCGTCAGCCGACTGGATCGCGCATCCCAACGGCGGCACCGACCAACTCCTATCCATGCGCTGACGGCAAGTGGGTGCTCATCGCTGCCAATTCCGAACCGCTTTTTGCGCAGTTGATGGATCTGATTGGACGCCCGGAACTCGTCCACGACCCTCGCTTTGTGGGCAACGGCGAACGCGTTGCCAATGTCGAGCGCCTGGATGCTGAGATCGCAGCCTGGACAAGACGCCTTGACGCCGCAGAGGCAGATCGGTTGTGCCGGGAGGCAGGCATCCCTTCGACGCTCGTGTTCACCGCGAAAGAGTGTGCGGAATCGGCTCAATTTCGCGCCAGGGGCATGGTTCGAGAGGTTGACGATCCGATCATCGGGCGGACACTGCATCCAGGCGTCGTACCGCACAATCCTGGAGGCGACGCCCAGATGCGCTGGCCTGGCCCCGCGGTCGGCGCGCATACCCAGGAAGTGCTGCGCGATCTCGTTGGAAGCTCGTCGTCCACTTTGCCGGGAGTACAATAACATCGTTGGCTGGTTCGATCGTGATAAAAGCTGCGGCGTAGCCAATCGAAGTGTAGCAGTGCTATTCCTTCTTGGGCACCACGAACTCGCGGGCAAGTTCGTCAGAACGCCTGTCGCAGCGGACGGAAGAACGCCCGGACGTCGGCTGCCAGCGCCTCCGGCTGCTCCATGGCGGCAAAGTGGCCGCCCTTGGACATGACGGTCCATTGGCGGATATCGGTATAGGTTCGTTCCGCGATCGAGCGCGGCGGCCGACGATTTTCCCGTGGGAATTCCGCGTATCCGGTGGGCACAGCGACAGTGGAACCGCCGGGGATGGGCCAAGCTCCGTGCATGCGGTCGTAATAGGGCCAGAAGGAGGAGCCGATGGCTCCCGTAAACCAGTAGAACGCGATGTTGGCGAGCAAATCGTCACGGCTGACTGCAGTTTCGTGATCGCCCGCGTGGTCGGTCCAGCCGTGGAACTTCTCTGCGATCCACGCGGCAAGTCCGGCTGGCGAATCCGTCAGGCCGAAGGCGAGGGTCTGTGGGCGCGTGCCCTGGATCGTGCTGTAGCCGGTTTCTTCCTTCAACCAGACCTGCACCTCTTCGTGATAGCGCTGCTCCTGCGGCGTCGGATTGACCGGCAGCGGCTGGTCGAGACGGATTGCCAGCATGTTGACGTGGATGCCGGCGACTCTGTCTGGATGGCGCACGCCCAAAGCAGCACAAACATGGGCGCCCCAGTCCCCGCCCTGGGCCGCGAATTTCTTGTGGCCGAGCACGTCCACCATGAGGTCGGTGAAACAATCAGCCATCTCGGCGATGCCGAAGCGCTTCTGGTTCGGGCTGAACGACAGGCCGTACCCCGGCAGCGATGGCGCGATGACTGTGAAGGCGTCCTGGGCATTGCCTCCGAACCTCTGCGGGTCGGTCAAACGGGGAATGAGCTCTAAAAACTCGAAGACCGAGCCTGGCCAGCCATGCATGAGAAGCAGCGGCTTGGGGTCGGGCGCTTTTCCGGGCACGTGCAAATAGTGGACATCGATCCCGCGCAGCGGGACCTTGAACTGGGGAAAAGCATTGAGACGGGCTTCGTATGAGCGCCAATCGAATCTGGTGCGCCAATGCTCGATGAGCGATTGCAGGTAAGCCACGTCCGTTCCGTAAGCCCAGGGTGCGCCCGGCGCCTGATCCGGAAGACGGGTCCGAGCCAGGCGAGCCTTGAGATCAGCAAGGTCCGCATCCGGGACCCGCAGGGTAAATGGTTGCGGGTCTGTGGCCATGGGCCTGCCTCCTTATTGCATCATGGCGAGCATATTCCGAACTGGTCTACCGCAATTCGGGATGGCAAACTAGTGATCCACCTTCCGTTCCGAGCCTCAGGGAGACGGTCATGAAATTGGTCCGATTGCTGCAATGTGGTGTGGTTTTCATCGTCGGCTTCGCGACCGGTGCTGAATCAGCCGGTGCGCAGGATGCCAAGGATTGGCCGAACAAAACCGTCCGCATTATCGTCAACTTCGGCGCGGGCGGCTCGGCCGACAACTCCATGCGGCCATACGCTGAGCGCCTTTCAAAGTCGCTTGGACAGCAGTTCGTGCTGGAGCATCGCGGCGGCGCCTCGGGCGCCCTTGGTGCGGAGGCACTGACGAAGTCCGCCCCCGACGGCTATACGTTTCTGATCACACCGGCCCTGACCATGGTCATCCTTCCGCACCTGCGGAAGACACCTTTCGACACACTCAAGGATTTCGTGCCGGTCACGGCGCCGACCGTCGCCACCCTGCTGTTTGCGGTCCACCCCTCGCTACCTGGCAGGTCGGTCCAGGAGGTGGTTAACCATTTGAAAGCCAACCCAGGAAAGTACAGCTGGGGCACCGCCGGTGTCGGTTCGATGGGCCACATCATGCTGGAGACGTTCAAAGCGGCGGCGGGAGTCGACATACTGCACGTGCCCTATCGCGGCGGCGGCGAGTCACTGGCAGACTTCGTGGCGGGTGTCGTTCAGCTACATGCCGATGCCAATACGTTGCCGCACGTGGCGAGTGGCAAGGCGGGATTGTTTGCCGTCGTCGATCGTGCTCGCCACCCGGACTATCCAAATGTGCCGCTCTTGAAGGAGTTCTATCCGGAGGTCGATTTTCTTGCTTGGTTCGGCATTTTCGCGCCGGTAGGCACGCCGGATACTGTCGTGAAAAAGTTCGCTTCAGAGATGATCAAGATCGGGAATGACCCGGAATTGGGGGCGCTTTTGCGCAAGGTCGCGCTGGCGCCGACGGCTGGGCCGCCGGAGGAACTCGACGAGATGCTGAAGAAAGATCATGCCCGCTTCGGCGCGCTGATCCAGAAACTCGGAATCAAGGCCGAGTAGCTTGTGACCGCTGTCGACCTCGGCCTTCTTGACCCATT
>JANOHP010000079.1:0-11327 GCA_031406575.1 Hyphomicrobiales bacterium | reverse complement strand
CGTGGCGGTCGAACCCACGAGGGGCGCACTGCTGTTATGGGAAAGCTGGCTGCGCCACGAAGTCCCCGTCAACACCGCGCGCAGCGAGCGCGTGTCGGTGAGTTTCAACTACCGCTGGGAGTGACCCAGCAGCGCCAACTCACCCACGCCGCAACCCGCGTCCTCTTGCGCTACAGCACGCAACGCGTGCGCACCCGCGAAGTCCTCCAACCCCACCCGACGCCGGATTGAGATTGGCCCTGCAGTCCTGTTCAACTGGGCCAGCCCTCAGGCGCCCAAGACGACCCCAATCGGCCGTCCTGTACGCAGCCTGCACTATCGCGCCGTGTACGACGCCTTCGGCCCGCAGCGCCTCTTTCGGGGCACCGACATCACCAAGATGCCATCTTCGTGGAGAGAGTGCGTCACCCACTTCCAGGACATCGACTGGATTCCTGAAGCGGACAAGCGCCTCATCATGGGCGAGGCCATCTGCGATTGGATCGGTTGGGAGCGTCCCGCAGCGTAACGACTGCTGCCGTATTCTCGCCGGTCGTCTTCACCAGGCCAACCGAATCAGAGCATGGTGCGCATGCAAGTCGGCCGCGTGCGGTCCGCTCATACGGGAACAAGTCAATGGCTGAGCGTGTCTCCAAACGGCCCGTCAAATCGGCGGGTGCCGCGACTGAAGGCGAGGCGCGCGCCGCCACGCCTGCGGGCAAAGCAAAACCCGTCACGCGGCCACAGTTCGAGAAGCGAACGATCGCCCTCGTCTACGATTTCGACGGCACACTCTCGCCCAAACCGATGCAGGAGTACACGTTCCTGCCGAAAATCGGCATGGATGCGAAAGCCTTCTGGGCCGAATCCAACCGCCTGTCGAAAGCGCAGGGCGCCGATCCGCTGATCACCTACATGCACCTGATGTACAAGAAAGCCAAGGAGCGCAACGTCCGTATCGACCGCGAAGATCTCGTGGCGCTCGGCCGCGATGTCGAGTTGTTTCCAGGCGTCGAATCCTGGTTCACCGACATCGAGGACTACGTGAAGCTGCGCGCCGAGAGCCACGGCGTCACGCTGCGCCATTATCTGGTGTCCTCGGGCCTCACCGAGATCATCGAGGGCACCAGCATTCGGTCGCGCTTTCATAACGTGTTCGCCTCCGAGTACTGGTTCGAGGCCTACGATCTGCCCTACCCCAAGCGCGTCATCACCGACACCGGCAAGACGCAGTACCTGTTCCGCATCAACAAGGGTGTGGAAGATCTGGGACAGAGCATCAACGACCACATGCCCGAGCAGCTGCGCCCGATTCCGTTCTCCAACATGGTCTATTTCGGCGACGGCGACACGGATGTGCCGTCGATGGCCGTGATGCGCAAAAATGGTGGCTACGCCATCGCCGTGCACCCCGCTGGTAAGAACCGCGCCAAATGCGTCGACCTCTTCAAGGCCGGCCGCTGCGATTTCTTCGCTGTGGCGGACTACCGGCGCGGTTCGGACCTGTTCCGACGCACGTGTCTCCTCCTCGACCGCATGCTCGCCGATATCCGCGTGCGCGAGGAGATGTGGAAGTTGGGGCGCACCACCAGCAAGTCTTGACGCCGGTTGCGCCTCACCGTCGCGCTTGGCCCGCCGGCCGCCCTTCGGCTGCCATCCGCGCGAGATCGATCAACACCGCCTCGACGACCGGCGCTTCGAGATCGCCCGCCAGACGCGCCGCTTTGGCGGCTTGCGCGAGACGCGACAGCGCCCGGCTCAGGCGCTCACCCGTCCACAGGCGCAATTGCTGCTCGAGGGCAGCCTGCTGTTTGGCGTAGACCGGCGGGCGCATCTGGCCCATGACCTGCCCGACCGATCGGCCCGCTTCCACGGCCACCTGGATGCGATGCAGGCGAATGAAGTGACGTTGCGCGAACAGCAGAATGGTCTGCGGGTTTTCGCCAGACGCGACAGCGCGATCGGATTCGATAACGGCCGAGGCCACGTCACCCAACGCAACGGCTGTCAGAATGCGATCGATGGCGATCTCCGACGCATCTCCCACGATCGCCTCGACATGCTCCACGTCGATGGTGCCAGCGTCGGCGGCGTAGAGCGTCAGCTTTTCGACTTCCGCACGCGACAGCCCCCGATCGGCGCCCAAGCGGGCCAGCAGGGCGACGCGTGCATCCGGCGTGATTTGCAAGCGCGCGCGACGCAGCATGTCATCGACGAGGTCTGACAACGTATCATTCTCGTCGATGTAGCAGGCGACGGCAGCGGCCCCTGCCGCTTTTTCGAAGAGGACTTTCAACGCGTCGTCTGCGCGCAGGGTGGCCGCCTCGACAATCAGCGCGCCCGCGAACGCCGGGCCGTCGAGCAACCGCTTGAGCAGGGCGGCGTTGACGCGCCGGCTGGTCGAGGTGCGCACGATTTTGGCGCCGCCGAACATCGGCACCGTCAGCAGTTCGACGGCGATGCGGTCGGGATCAGCCTCGAGGTCGGCTTCGTCGAAGCGCACGACCTCGCCAGCGGGAGTATCGCGTTCGGCGAGGCGGGTGGCCAATCGCTTTGCCCGCTCACTGACGAGGCCGGCATCGGGCCCGTAAAAAAGGATGGCGCGAATAGCGGGATCGGGATTGGTGAGGAACGCATTGGCCTGTTGCGGCCGGATGGCAACCATGCGCGGCGTCCGCTGTTTTGGTGGATGTGACGCTGTGGACACCAGTCACGTCCGCTACGGGAAGCCCGTCGCCGTCACACCTTGTCGTTCGACAGGAAGGCGGCAAGCCGGCTCTTCACATCTTCGGCGATGACGTTGGCCGCGCGGTTTTCCGCATCTTCGCGCGCGCGCACGTTGGAGTAGATGGATGGGAAGCGGTCGAACCCGGCCCGCGCGTGGCTGTTGCCGCGCAGCAGAACTTTCTTCGTCTTGACGTCGACGAGAACAAACGACGCCTCGATGACGTAGATATTGCTCGCCGCCTCACCCGTGACCTTGACCAGCGTGGCAGCGATCGATTCCTTGATGGCGACATCCAGCCGATATGCGGGCGGCGTTGCGCCACCTCCGCCCGTCGCCTGGAAAATCAATTCGTTGCGGATGCGCTGACCCACACGGCTGGGGATCGTTCCAACATCGACGGCGGCCATTTTCTCTTGGAGGCGAGGGCCCGTCGCCGATGCGGCGTACATGGGCCGGAAGCCATCGCCGCTCGCGCATCCCGTCAGGGCAACCGCCAGAGCCAAGCCAACGCCGACTGCCAGCGTGCGGCTGGCCCGGCCGTTGGTGCGTTGCTCGGGGTTACACGACGACATTCACGATCCTCTGCGGCACTACGATGACCTTCTTCGGCGGCCGGCCTTCCAGCGCTCGAACGACGCTCGCGAGCTTCAGCGCCGCCGCCTCGACCTCGTCTTTGCTGGCCCCGCGGCCGATCGTCAGCTCGTCCCGTCGCTTGCCATTGACCTGTACGGCAATGACGACAGTATCGTCAACGAGCAAGGCCGGGTCGGCTTTGGGCCAAGGCTGTTCTACGAGCAATGTGTTGTATCCGAGCCTCGCCCAGCATTCTTCACCCAAATGTGGCATCATGGGGCCCAGCATCTGGACGAGCAGCTCCGTGCTCTCCCGCACCGCCCAATCGAGCCCCTCGCCGGACTTACCCAGCGTGCCCGAAAGCGCGTTCGACAGCTCGTAGAGCTGGGCGACCGCGACGTTGAACCGGAGCCCTTCGATGTTGCGCCCGACTTGGTCGAGCACGCGATGCGCGATGCGGCGCACCTCCAGGGCTTCGGGACCGAATGTAGGCGGCTGCGGGGCGCCTTTGGCAACCGCCCCCCCCACTACGTCATCGACGATACGCCACACGCGCTGAATGAACCGGCCTGCGCCAGCAACGCCTGATTCCGTCCAGATCACATCACGTTCGGGCGGACTGTCCGACAGCATGAACCAGCGCGCACAGTCGGCACCGTAATGGGCAATGATGTCGTCGGGATCGACCAGGTTCTTCTTCGACTTCGACATTTTCTCAATCGAGCCGATGATCGCGGACTTACCCGTCGCGACCTCGGTGGCGCGGCGGGCCTCCCCTTCGCCCTCGAACGCTACTTCGGTCGGCAGCAGCCACGCCCCAGATGCCGAGCGATACGTCTCGTGCACCACCATGCCCTGCGTGAAGAGCGCCGCGAACGGCTCGCGCAGATTGCGGCGACCCGCGTGACCCGTGTCGCCCATCGCACGGTAGAAAAAACGCGAGTAAAGCAAGTGCAGGATCGCGTGCTCGATGCCGCCGATGTACTGGTCGACGGGCATCCAGTAGTCGAGTGCGGCCTGATCCGTCGGCGTCGCGGCATCGGGCGCGGTGAAGCGCGCGAAGTACCAGGACGAGTCGACGAACGTATCCATCGTGTCGGTCTCGCGCGTCGCGGGGGCGGCGCACTTCGGGCACGGCACATGCCGCCACGTCGGGTGACGGTCGAGCGGATTTCCAGGCTGATCGAACGTGGCATCGTCGGGCAAAATCACCGGCAGATCCGCGGCCGCCACTGGCACGATCCCGCAGGTCTGGCAATGCACGACGGGAATCGGGCAGCCCCAATAGCGCTGCCGCGACAGTCCCCAGTCGCGCAGGCGATAGTTCACTTTGCGTGTGGCGACGACTTCGCCCCCGAGCTTTTCGCCTGCCAGGATCCGCGCTACCTCGTCGAACGCCGCCTTGGGCGACAACCCGTCGAGGGCGCGCGAGTTGATCATCACGCCGTCGTCGAGATAGGCGAGGCCCTCGTGAATGCGTGCCACGGTTTTGCCGCGCGCCGGCTCCTCCTTCGGTGCAACGACCGGGATAATGGGCAGGCCGTATTTCTTGGCGAACTCGATGTCGCGCTGGTCGTGGGCGGGGCAGCCGAAGATGGCGCCCGTGCCGTAGTCCATCAGGATGAAGTTGGCGACGTAGACGGGGACTTCCCAAGACGGATCGAGCGGATGCACGGCACGGATGCCGGTGTCGAACCCTTTCTTCTCCGCCTTCTCGAGCTCGACGACGGATGTTCCCGCTCGACGGCACTCGTCGCAGAAGTCGGCCAGGGCCATGTTTTTCTCCGCCGCCGCCTTGGCCAGGGGATGATCGGGCGCAATCGCCATGAACGAGGCGCCAAACAGCGTGTCGGGTCGGGTCGTGAAAACCTCGAGTTCGTCGTGTCCGGCCGGCGCCGTGCCAGCCGCCAGCTTCCACCGGATCATCAGGCCGTCCGAACGGCCGATCCAGTTCTCCTGCATCAGGCGAACCTTTTCGGGCCACTTGTCGAGTGTGCCCAGCGCCTCCAGCAGATCGTCGCTGTAGGCCGAGATCTTGAACGCCCACTGCTCGCGCTCGCGCTGCTCGACGAGCGCGCCAGAACGCCAGCCGCGACCGTCGATCACCTGCTCGTTGGCGAGCACCGTCTGGTCGACCGGATCCCAATTCACCTTGGCCTTGCGGCGGTAGGCGAGACCGCGCGCGAACATGTCGAGAAACAGCCGCTGCTGGTGGACGTAATACGACGGATCGCAGGTCGCGATTTCCCGGCTCCAGTCGAGCGACAATCCCATCGACTTCAACTGCGATTTCATCGCCGCGATGTTTTCGTAGGTCCACGCCTTGGGATGCGTTTTGCGCTCCATGGCCGCATTCTCGGCCGGCATGCCGAACGCGTCCCACCCCATGGGATGCAGCACGTTGAACCCCTGCGCCCGCTTGGTGCGCGCCAGTACGTCCCCCATCGTATAATTACGTACGTGCCCCATGTGGATGCGCCCCGAGGGATAGGGGAACATTTCGAGCACATAGCATTTCGGGCGGCTGGGATCGGTCGACGTCCGGAAGACGTCGCCGTTGTCCCACACCGACTGCCAGTGTTTCTCGCGTTCCGGCGCGTTGTAGCGTTCGGTTGCCATCGGGCGGTTCCGCTTGCATCGTTGGGTCAATTGCGGGGTAAAGAGCCTGAAAGGCTTGGTGGGGTCAAGGGCAGGGTCCACACGGTCGCCAACGCCCCCTCATATGTCGCTTGGATCGACAGATCGACCCCGATATGTCGATTGAACACGGTTTTATCGACATATGAACTGTGATATGTCCACGTGAGCGACATATCCAAATCAGTTCCGAAGCGGCAACTCCTGCCAGACGGTAATCATGCTGAAGCTCGATCGACCCTACAACGACATCCCTTTGCTGCCGCCACGCGCGGAAATAGAGACGAAGGAGGTCCTTAAACGTTGCATAGGCGCACGCACAGCTCTGGGGCGGCTGAGAACTGCTGGACAGCTCATTCCCAACCAGACGGTGCTCGCCAGCATACCTGTGCTCGAAGCACGTGGCAGCTCCGAAATCGAAAACATCGTGACGACCAACGACGCACTTTTCCGAGAGGCCCGACTCGTGGGCGAAGCTTCTGACGCAGCAACCAAAGAGACACACCGATACCGAACCGCGCTGTTCGACGGCTACGTGGCCCTGCGAAACCAGCCCATCTCGACACGCTTGGCTGTCGACATCTGTCGCAAGATCAAGGCTATCGAACTGGACGTGCGATCGACGCCGGGGACGGCGCTGCGAAACGTTGGTACTGGAGAAGTCGTCTACACGCCGCCAGAGGGTCTGGACCGTTTGCGAGAGCTTCTCGCCAACTGGGAGCACTACGTCAATGAGCCATCAGACCTCGACCCGGTCATCAAAATGGCAGTGCAACATTATCAATTCGAGGCCATTCATCCGTTCATCGACGGCAATGGCCGCACGGGTCGCATTCTGAATATCCTCTGTCTGATCCAAGACGAGTTGCTGGACCTGCCGACGTTGTATTTGAGCCGACACATTCTGGCGAACCGGGCGGAATACTATAAGCTGCTCGGCGAGGTTACGACGAAAGGGAACTGGGTGCCCTGGATCCTGTACATGCTCGAGGCCGTCGAAATGACAGCATTGTGGACGGATCAGAAGATCAGAGCCATCAGGCAGATGATGGATGCGGCGACCGAGCTGGTGAGAGTCAGCGCACCGAACATCTACTCTCGAGAATTGATCGAACTCATTTTCTCCCAACCCTATTGCCGTATAGGCGATGTCGTCGAGGGGGGTATCGCCAAGCGCCAAGTGGCCTCCGACCAACTCAAAGGCCTCGCTCGGTTGGGCGTTCTCAAGGAGTACAAACACGGCCGAGAAAAACTATTTATTCATTGGAACTACGCCGACCTTCTCGACAGTGAAGCCAATATCGTCAACGCTTACCAATCGGCTCCCGCGTGACCCCCCATCCCGCTCTCGAGGCTGTCCGCACCAAGGTCGCCGCCGCTGCCCGTGAGGCCGCGCGCGACCCCGCTTCGGTGACGCTGATTGCCGTGTCCAAGACGTTCGAGGCGGACGCGATCCGCCCCATCCTCGAAGCTGGTCAGCGCGTCTTCGGAGAGAACCGGGTGCAGGAAGCGGCCGGAAAATGGCCCGGATTGAAGCGCGACTATCCCGATGTTCGGCTTCACCTGATCGGACCGCTGCAATCCAACAAGGCGCGCGAGGCGGTTGCTCTCTTCGATGCGATCCATTCGATCGACCGGCCGAAAATCGCCAAGGCCATCGCCGACGAGATGGCCAAACAGGGGCGTCGCTTCGATCTGTTCGTCGAGGTGAATACCGGCGAGGAACCGCAAAAGGCCGGGATCGTACCCGCGGAGGTTCCCAATTTCCTGCGCCTGTGCCGTGACGAGCTGAAGCTCGAGATCTCTGGCCTGATGTGCATTCCCCCGCAGGAGGAGGGGCCGGCCGTGCATTTCGCGTTCCTGGCCAAGCTCGCGCGCGAAAACGAGGTTGCCGGACTCAGCATGGGCATGAGCGCCGATTATGAGGCGGCCGTGAACCTGGGCGCCACACATGTGCGCGTCGGGTCCGCTATTTTCGGCCATCGCGGCTGACGTCGGCCGCTAGCGGCGACCTGGGTTTCGTCCACAGGATTTATCCACAGCCGACCAACCGGCTCCTCCTCCCGGCAGTGTTAAACTGCGTGCGATTCTGCGCCCTTGTATTGCGTCCGGCGTCCTAGATCCGAGGGAGAGCCACGCATGGCTGATGGTAGCGGCAAGCCGAGTAGTTTACAGGCCCGCGCAGCCCAAGCGGGCGCAGATGCCGCGCGCGTGGCGGAAGCCGAGGTGCTGGAGCAAGCGCGCGAAACGCCGGCAAAGGATGCGACGCCAGCAGCGCGCGCACGCAGTCGCAAAGGCGACACGTTTCACGATTTCACGGTCGACGTGTGGATCACCGATCTCAATTCGGTGGAGTTCGGCTTCTACAAAAAGAGCCGCAACAAAGCCAAATCCCGCCAGTTTACCTCCGACATGGATATCTTCGCGGAGATCCTCCACAACGGCGAGCGCACCGGCCTCATCGGCTACCGCGAGGATCTGTGGACGAAAAAGACGGGCATGGACAAGCGCCTCGTCTTCAAGCTGTTCGGCGAAAAGCTGAACTGGCGCGCCACCATGGACATGATGCTCGGGCGCTCGTTGCAGCTCACCGTCGGCGCACACGGCCTGCCGGTGATGGCCTTTTCGGTCAACATGACTGACTACGACTACGTCGCCTACGTCGAGCGCTCGGCGCACAAATGGCCACTGTGCCCGGAAAATTTCTCGTTCTTTCTCGTCGAGGACAAGCGGCTCAAGTTCTTCCGATTGCGTCAGGACGTGATCGATATTGCAGGCGATTACACCCTCTACGACGAGCAGGACCGATCCATCGGCCGCATCAACGGCGCCATCTTCACGCTCGGCGGCAAGTGGCGGGGCCGGGTGTTGCGCGAACATGCCGATCCGCACCTCCTGACGGTGCTCGAACTGTTTTGCGGCATGCTGGCCTTCAACCGATCCTGCCGCAAACATCTGCGCGAGTTGGCCCACGAGGTCCACTCGGGGCGACTGATCCCCAAGCTGGAGACGCAAGAGTGCGATCTTTACCTGAACCCGCGCCGCGTGCGGTGAAGGGTGTGCTGCCCCTTCGAGCGGAATGCTTGTGCCTGGAAACCATGCGGGAGATTGCCTGTTAAGAGGGCAATTCGTGCCTGCATAATATTCGACCGCAGCTACACAACTGAATTATCAATGTCTTTCGGCGTTGTTCAGAGTGGCACAATTCTTGTTAACCCTCTGCCTCGCCAGCATGCAAAACGCCTGAAAGACCGGCCTTCGAGCCGGCAACTGACGTGAAGCCCCGGGGGAGTACGACACTATGGATCAATTGCAGAAGGGCCTGCAGGGCCTCAGCACGGGGGCAGACGTCCTGTTCCTCTTGGTGGGAGCCATTCTCGTTTTCGCCATGCACGGCGGCTTCGCGTTTCTCGAGGTCGGCACCGTTCGGCACAAAAACCAAGTCAATGCGCTCTGCAAGATCATCGTGGATTTTGCGATCTCGACCGTCTGCTATTTCGTCATCGGGTATTGGATCGCTCACGGTTTGGGCTTCTTCGGCAGTGCCGAAGCAATCTCGGGTGGCGCCACGGGGTACGATCCGCAGGGTTTGACGCTGGTCAAATTCTTCTTCCTGGCGACGTTCGCGGCCGCCGTTCCCGCCATCATTTCAGGTGGCATTGCCGAGCGCGCACGCTTTCTGCCCCAGTGCGTGGCGACCGGACTTCTGGTCGCCTTCTGCTATCCTTTCTTCGAAGGCATGGTCTGGGACAAGACGTTCGCGCTGCAGGAGTCGTTCTTCGCGGCCAAGCTCGGCGCCGAGTTCAAGGATTTCGCGGGCTCCATCGTCGTGCATGCGTTCGGTGGCTGGGCAGCACTGGCTGCGATTTGGAAACTCGGGCCCCGTCTGGGGCGCTACGACAAGGGTCGCTCGATCGCCTCGCCGCCGTCCTCGATCCCGTGGCTCGCCATGGGCTCGTGGCTGCTGTGCATCGGCTGGTTCGGTTTCAACGTCATGAGTGCGCAGACGCTCAAAACCGTGACGGGCCTCGTCGCCATCAATTCGCTGATGGCCATGTGCGGTGGCATCCTGGCGGCCATGATCGCGGGCCGCAATGATCCGGGCTTCGTGCACAACGGCGCGCTCGCCGGCCTCGTCGCCGTGTGCGCGGGCTCCGATGTGATGCACCCCCTCGGATCGCTGTTCGTGGGCGGCGTCGCCGGTGTCATTTTCGTGCACATGTTTCAGATCGCCACCAACAAATGGCAGATCGACGACGTGCTGGGCGTGTGGCCGCTGCACGGCTTGTGCGGTCTCTGGGGCGGCATCGCGTGCGGCATCTTCGGGCAGACGACGTTCGGTGGCTTGGGTGGCGTGACCTTCGCCTCTCAACTCGTCGGCAGCGTAATGGGCGCCGGTATGGGCCTGCTTGCGGGGTTCATCGTCTACTCGAGCGTCGATGCCGTGATGGGCTTTCGCATGACGCCCGACGAGGAGCGCGCCGGCGCCGACATCGCCATCCACAAGATCAGCGCCAACCCCGAGGAGGATGTGCGCAGCGGCCGCATGTGAAGATCGCGCGCCGAGCGTCAACCTCGGCGCGCTTGCCGTCCCACTCGCCGCTTTCACTGGCCGCAATTCCTTGCAAGACTGTGTGTTCGCCAATTTCTGCGACGCCACACCGTATCCTGCGAGGACCCCATGCAGACTCTGCTGCCCCTGGCCCACAAGATTTCCGACCTGCTGAAAGCACGCGGCGAAAACATCGCCATTGCCGAGTCCTCTGCCGGTGGGCTCATCAGTGCATCGCTGCTCGCGGTGCCCGGCGCATCGGCTTATTTTCTCGGCGGCGCGGTCGTCTATACGCGCCAGTCGCGCTCGGCGCTCGCCAAGATCACGGACGACATGATGCGCCAGAAAGGCGTGCGGTCATCGAGCGAGCCCTATGCGGCGCTGTTGGCGGAGTCGATCCGGTCGCAGCACGATGCTGTCTGGGGTTTGGCCGAAACCGGCGCCTCGGGTCCCACCGGAAACCGCTACGGCGATCCGGCCGGCCATACCTGTGTCGCGATTTCCGGTCCCATGCCGAGCACACTGACACTCCGCACAGGCAGCGCCGACCGCGAGGCCAACATGCGGCTGTTCGCGGCCAAGGCGCTGGAGACGATGTTGGCGACGTTGAAGAAGGCGTGAGCCGTAGGTGTCTCGTCTTCGCGCTATCTTGTCATTCCGGTGGTTGTCACCGTGGTCCATCGCTCCGCAAGCGCTGGAGCCCGGACGAGGGCAGGATCCCGGCGACAAGCGCCGGGACGACGACCCATTCACGCCACTGGTTTCAGAAGCACGTGGCGCTTCTTGCCCAGCGAAAGTTTGATCACGCCGTCTTTCAAGTCGCTCGAGCGCAACTTGGCTTTGTCGTCGGCGATGTAG
>JANOHP010000039.1:0-4001 GCA_031406575.1 Hyphomicrobiales bacterium | reverse complement strand
CCGGCTGGACCGCCGTTCTGGCTGGCCGGATCGCTGCCAGTCAGCCTCGAGCGGACTGGGCGCCATTTCGACGGTTGGTTGCCCAATGCCGGATCGCCCGCCGAGTGGCGCACGCAGTGGGCGCAGGTGCAGGGGCATGCGACCCAAGCCGGACGTGACCCCGCAAAGATCACCGGCTCGATGTATCTGACGCTGTGCATCGACGAGGATGAGGCGCGTGGAACGGCCAAGCTCGATCGCTACCTCGAGAGCTATTACAACGCTCCTGCCGCCGCCTTGAAGAAACGCCAAGCCTGCTACGCAGGGCCCGCGAGTGGGGCCGGAGAGTTGATTGCGGCGTATCTGGGAGCCGGCGTCCAGCACCTCGTGTTGCGATTCGCGGGCGATCACGGCGCGCAACTGGAGATTGTCGCGCGTCTGCGAGCCACCTCGAAGTGGTGACGCTCGTCGGGGTGGCGACTACTTCAGCAGGTCCTTGACCAACCCGCTGACGCGGCCGAAGTCCATTTCTCCAGCGTGACGGGTTTTCAGAATTCCCATCACCTTGCCCATGTCCTTTGGGCCGGCCGCACCCGTCTCGCCGATCGCTGCACTGATCGCCGCACGCATCGCCGCCTCGTCCATCTGCTGGGGCAGATAGCCCTCGATGATCGCGATTTCGGCCGTTTCCTTGGCCGCCAGCTCGGGGCGGTTGCCTTTGGTGTATTGCTCCACCGAGTCGCGGCGCTGTTTGATCATGCGCCCGAGTACGGCGATGATGCCGGTATCGTCGGTCGGCGCCTTCGCGGACGGTTCGTTGTCGGCGGTTTGGATGGCGGCCAGGATCAGGCGCACCGTGCCCAGGCGCTCCTTTTCACCCGCGCGCAAGGCCGCCTTCATGTCGTCCGTCAGACGTTTCCGCAGCATGGGGGTCTCCTGTCGCTGAGCCGTCATTTAAGCGCGACCCGGCAGCAGGGCAACCGCGCTACGAGAGTTGGTGGTTGGATATCTCTCCGCTCCACCCCACCTGTGTGGCAGCAATTTGACCCTGATCGGCGCTTCGGCTAGGTTCCGCCGCGAACCGAGTTTGCGCGCGCCTGGCCCTCGAAAGACCCTGCATGACAACCGAACCGACCAAACCGACCGCCTCGCCTTGGACCGAGGCGCCGTTGACCGCGCGACTCGTTTTGGCCGACGGGTCCGTTATTGCCGGGCGAGGCCTCGGGGCGATCGGCTCGGCGGTGGGTGAGGTTTGCTTCAATACGGCGATCACGGGCTATCAGGAAATCTTGTCCGACCCCTCCTATGCCGGCCAGATCATCACGTTCACGTTTCCTCACATCGGCAATGTGGGCTGCAACCCCGAAGACACCGAGACGTCCAATCTGGCGTCGCGGTCGGGCGTGCGCGGCTGTGTGCTGCGCGCCGACATCACCGAGCCCTCCAATTGGCGGTCGGTCGAGCAGCTGGACAGTTGGCTGAAAGCGCGCGGCATCGTTGCGATAACCGGAGTCGACACGCGGGCGCTGACCAGCCTCATTCGCCGCGACGGCATGCAGAACGCGGTCATCGCGCACGAGCCGACGGGCAAATTCGACCTCGCGAGCCTCACGTCGGAGGCGAGCGCGTGGCCGGGTCTGATTGGCCTCGATCTCGTGCCCGAGGTCACCGCGGGGCAGAGCTATCAGTGGGACGAGATGCGCTGGGCCTGGGGCAAAGGGCACGAGCGCCTGGTCGATCCGCAGATGCACGTCGTCGCTATCGACTATGGCCTCAAACGCAACATTCTGCGGTGTCTGGCGAGTGCGGGGTGCCGCGTGACCGTCGTGCCGGCGTCGACCACGGCCGAAGATATTCTGGCGCGCAAGCCCGATGGCATTTTCCTGTCGAACGGACCGGGTGATCCGGCGGCAACGGGCGTCTATGCGGTGCCGGAAATCGCCAAGCTCGTCGCCAGCGACATTCCCGTGTTCGGCATTTGCTTGGGCCACCAGATGCTGGGTATTGCGCTGGGTGGCAAGACTGCGAAAATGAAGCAAGGCCACCACGGCGCCAATCATCCGGTCAAGGATTACACCACGAACAAAGTCGAGATCACCTCGATGAACCACGGATTTGCGGTGGATCGCACCAGCCTGCCGGCCAATGTCGAAGAAACGCACGTCTCGCTCTTCGACGGCTCGAACTGCGGTCTGCGCTTGACGGGCAAGCCGGTGTTTTCCGTCCAATACCACCCCGAGGCCTCGCCGGGTCCGGAAGACAGCCACTACCTCTTCGTTCGCTTCGCCAATTTCATGCGCGAGCGACTGGGCCGCGCTGCGGTGCCCGAGAGAGCTGCGTCCAAGGCGTCGGCCTGAGTATCGCACACGATAGACTTTTGCTCCGATGACATAGTTTCACCACGGAACCCTGATGGCCTTGCATCGCCGGACCGGGACGTCCGGATAATGCCTTCGGGGGGATCACTCATGTTTACGCGTAACAGTAACCCAGAACGTACCATGCTCGCCGACATAAAGCCGCTCGATCAACGGGTTGGCACGGCGGCCGCGCCAGATCGCATGATGCCACTGCCGATCGGGTCGAACGGCAATGGCGGCGGTTACGGCCAAGTCGTCACCGGTCCAGGCTCGGCTGCGTCATCCGGTTTCGGCAGTGCGCCCAATGCTGTCGGCAGTTTCTCGA
The DNA here is from genome assembly GCA_031406575.1 of Hyphomicrobiales bacterium. Lineage (GTDB taxonomy): Bacteria > Pseudomonadota > Alphaproteobacteria > Rhizobiales > Hyphomicrobiaceae. Next base: position 1,337 of record JANOHP010000039.1, on the reverse strand, counting down.
CCCGATCGATCATCGGCAACGATTTGACGATCATGGGCCAAGGTCTGCGCATCATTACCAAAGGGACGCTGCAGGTCGATGGCAAGATCGAAGGCGACGTCATCGGCACCGAGGTCATCATCGGCGAGCACGGCCACGTGACGGGGGTCGTATCGGGCGAGAGCGTCACCGTACGCGGGCAGGTGCAGGGGACGATCAAGGCCATGACCGTTGCCCTGCAATCGGGCGCGCATGTCGAGGGCGACGTGCATCACCGTCAACTCAGCGTCGAGCAGGGTGCCCATCTCGATGGTCGCGTGCGCCGCCCGCAGGATTTGTCCGAGCTGAAGCCGGATCTCAGCGGGGTTTGAGCCCCGTCAGTTCGTTCCCAGCAGCCAGCGCGAATGCCGATCTCGAATGGTCGGCTGCGTTTCGTCTATGTTGCTGAAATGCAACGCATTCACAGAAGAGTGAGGCGATCGCGGCGGCTGCCGCCTGGATCTCTCGACTCACCCCGCAGAATCATTGTCTTGAGTGGTGATCGACCACTCGAGAGGCCTGTTCCGCGTCGTCGGGGCCTCGATGGTGCGTACGGAAAGTGGTTCGAACGACTTGGACCACAAACCCAAACAGGGACAGGACCAATGCTGAAAACACTTTCAACACTTGCAGTGGGCGCTGCCTTTGCGCTGACCGTCGGCTCGGCGCCGGCTCAGGCCGATGGTATGGCGCGGGGCAAGGGCGCCTCCGCAGGATCGTACAGCGGCGGCGGCTGCGACAACCGCTTCAGCGGTTTCTACGGTGGCGTGCATGGATCGTATGCCTCGCTGGAGTCACGGCTGACCGATCGCGATGGTGTGACAAACGTTGGCGTCATCGCTCAGGAAATTTCGCATGATGAAGGTTCGATCGGCTTCGGCGGTTCGGTCGGCTTCAATGTGCAGAATTGCTCGGTCGTCTGGGGTGTGGTCGCGGATTTGTCGTTTGCAGATCTCGGCAGCAGCGAGAACTACCTGACTTTCGGTCCTGCCCCATTGAATGTGTCACGCTCGACCGATTGGTATGGCAGCGTGCGGACCCGTATGGGCTTGGCCATCGGTGGGCTGATGCTTTACACGACCGGCGGTATCGGCTGGGCTGATTTCAGCACGAACGTGACCTCTGGTCTGAACAGTGCGCGCCTGTTTGATGATGTGCGCCTCGGCTGGGTCGGTGAAGAGGGACGCGTATCTTACCAGCCGGTAATCGGCGTGCCCGGGCGACTCAAGTGCCGGGGACAAGTGACGGAGTCGACGCGGGTCGCCGCCTATGTCGCGAAAGGGGCGCGCGTCATAATGGAATCGGGCGCGACGGCCGAC
>JANOHP010000255.1:0-16595 GCA_031406575.1 Hyphomicrobiales bacterium | reverse complement strand
ACGCGAGGGCTCGACCCCGACAAAAACATCACGATTCAGCCGCTCGGCAATGGCGACAACATGCTCGCCGCTCTCGAGAAGGGCCTGACGGATGGCTTCATCTTCACCTCACCGATTCCGGAAACCGCCGTTGCGCGCGGGCTCGGTCGCATCGTCGTCGAGCCGCTGAATGGGGACGTTCCCGAAGCCACGGGCGTGCCCTACATCGTGATGGCGACAAACCCCGCCACGATCCAGGCCAAACGCCCGCAGCTAGTCAAGGCCGTGCGTGCCTGGACCAATGCCATGAAGTTTACGCTCGAGAATAAGGACGAGGCGCGGCGCATAGCGCGCAGCTACTTCAAGCAGATGGATGAGGCTGTGTTCAACGCCGCCTTCGATAAGTACGTGAAAGGTGTGCCGACCCATCCCCTTATTACGGAGGACGACGTGAAGAAGGTCGACGCCTGGATGTCGCTCAGCAAGAAAACCGAAGTTGTGGCCGATTACGCCGTCGCCGTGCATCCCGATATCGCCAGGGAGGTCGGAAAAAGCCTGCTGGGCAAATAAAAATGGCCAATCTCCCTGCAGGCCAATCAGACGCCGAGACCGCCGGACCTGCGCCGGCAGACTCGCCGCGAGCCGACCTTCCCGGCGGCTATCTCATTTGGCAAATCGGACTGGGAGCTGCACTCGTCGCCCTTTGGGAGATCGCGGGCACGACCACGAAATCGCATTGGATCAACCGGCCGAGCGATATTGCACAGCGCCTCCTCGAATGGTCAGCTGGTGAAATCTATCCGCACCTCTATGCCACCACGGTCGAGCTTCTCGTCGGCCTCGCCATCGGCACCACGCTCGGCGTTCTGGCCGGCTTGGTGCTGGGTCGCACAGCTAATCTCGGTGGCATTCTGCGGCCGATCATCGTCGCCTTCTACAGTGTGCCGCTCGTGTCCTTGGCGCCGCTGTTCATCATGTTTTTCGGCGTCGAGATGCTGCCGAAAATCATTCTGGTTTCGCTCGTCGTCTTTTTTCTTCTGTTCTTCAACACGTTCTCCGGTGTCGAAAATATAGACCAGGATCTGGTCTCGTCACTCCAACTCATGGGCGCCAACCGGCGCGAAGTATTCTTCAAGGTCGTCCTGCCGGCGTCCACGGCTTGGGTTCTCGGGGGCATCAAGATTGCACTGCCTTACGCTTTGGTCGCGACCGTCACGGGAGAGATGCTCGCGGCGCGCAGTGGATTGGGATTCGTTCTCAATCAGGCCTCGCAGCAATTCAACATGACGTCGATTTACGCCGTGCTCGTGATCTTGATGGTGATGGGCATCATTGTCAGCGAAACGGCTGTTAGGCTGGAAAGCCGGCTGCTGCGCTGGCGCAACGCGACAGGATGAAGGCATTGGACCACGCAACGAGCCGGGACAAACCGGCCAAATCCACGTTCAACAAGATCAATCTCGAGGCAGCCGCCAAGACGTTCCACATGCGGGGCCAGTCGATCCGGGCGCTAGACCCGGTGGACCTTCATGTCGACCCCCGTGAGTTCGTCGCCCTCGTCGGTCCGAGCGGCTGCGGAAAATCGACGATTCTGAACCTGGTGGCAGGTCTGATGCCGCCAACCAGCGGCACGGTCGCCTACAATGGCATGCCGGTTCGCGATCTCAATCGCAGCGTCGGCTACATGACCCAGAAAGATACCCTGCTGCCCTGGCGTCGAACTGCCGACAACGTGCGCGTCGCCCTCGAACTGAAATGCCGCGACACGTCGCGCTCCTTGGCCGACGAGAAGGTCGCGCGGATGCTTGAGCTGGTCGGGTTGAAGGGGTTCGAAAACCACTACCCCTCCGAGCTTTCCGGCGGCATGCGCAAGCGCACCTTGCTCGCTCGCACGCTGATCTACGAGCCCGAGACGCTGCTGATGGACGAGCCGTTCGGCGCGCTCGATGCGCAGTTGAAACTCGTGATGCTCGATCAGCTCCAGACGTTGACACGGCAACGCGACATGACCGTGCTCTTCGTCACGCACGATCTGGGTGAAGCGATCTCGCTGGCCGACCGTGTTGTCGTGATGAGCGCGCGACCGGGTCGCATTCGCACGATCCGCAAGATCGACCTTCCCCGCCCGCGCGATGTCTTCAAAATCCGCTTTACGGAAGAATTCGCGCGCTATCACGAAGAGCTGTGGGACGTTCTCAAGGACGAAGTCGGTCGCGGAACCGAAATGTGATGGCGCATCCAAGAGGACAGACATCATGACCGGCGCGGTGGCAATTGCCCGCAAATCCGGTGCGATCGATGCCGATATCGCCCTGCCGAAGGGCGGCAGCGCGGGGTGGCGTGTGACCTTGGCCCGTCTCCTCATCGTTACGGCAATCGTGGGCGTGTGGGAGTACGCCCCGGTCAGCAAGCAGATCAAATTCTGGCTGTCGAGCCCGTCGAAAATCCTGGGCACGCTGTGGGGTTGGATCGTCGACGGATCGCTCTGGTCCCATCTGGGCGCCACGCTGAGCGTCATGTCGACGGGTTATGTTGTCGGCTGCTTCATGGGCATCACGCTGGGACTCATGCTGGGGTTCCTGCCGCGCGTTTACCGCGTCATGTCGCCTTATATCGCAGCCTTCTATGCGCTGCCCAAGATCGCGCTGGCGCCCCTGTTCATCATCCTGCTCGGCATCGGCATGAGCTCGAAGGTGGCACTCGTGGCGATCACCGTTTTCTTCTTGCTACTCAACAATACCATCGATGGTATTCGCGACGTCGATAAGGATCTGGTGGAATCGTTGCGGTTGATGGGAGCCACACGCGGTGAGGTGCTGGTGCCCTCTGCGTTGCCGTGGATATTCACGGGCGCGCGCATCTCGGTGCGTTATGCATTCACCAGCACCTTGCTGGCCGAACTGATCGCCTCGAATCGGGGATTGGGATTTCTGATTGAATTCAATTCGGGAAATTTCAACGCGACGGGCTCTTACGCAGCGATCCTCGTGCTGGTCATTTTCAGCGTCGCCTTGACCGAGACGCTCACCCGCATGCAGTCGCTCGTCTCACGACGCAAGAACTGAACATCGACACGGGGTGCGCCGACACTGAGGTCGGCGCCGCTTCGTCGTCCGCAGACGCGATCGTGGGCGCGCTGATCGAGGATCGGCGCGCAAGGCCGATAGTCCGGTTGGACCTCAGCCTGCGGTCGCCGCCTGCTTGATACCCGTCTCTTTGGGCTTGCGACGCGCGTAGGTCTTGTCGGCGGGGTTGTAGTAGGCGCGGTCGTCCTTGTACTTGCCGCCCACGATGGTGACGGAAATGGTGTCGTCCGTCAGGGCAGTGAAGCTATGGATTTCGGCCGGCGGCGCGACGATGGCCACATCTCCCTTCTCAAGCACCCGATCCTCGATGATCGCGAGGTCCGCAAAGCCTTCTTTCGTGCCGTCATCCTTGCGATCGTAGACGACGTGTTTCAAACGGCCGCTGTAGATTGCCATCATCTCCCAAACACCGTGGTCGTGCGGGGGAATGAATTTACCCTTGGGCATGTGATCGAAGGTGATCGACATTTGGCCGTCGTAGTAGAGGTATTTCGAATTGTCGATGTGATTACCCTCGCGCTTGACACCTTGGGTCGACAGATCGCTTTTCATCAAGCGCTGGACCGGCTCACGCAGGCCATCGAGTAGCTTCTTGCCATCCTGCCCATGAAGTTTGACCAGACGCACCACCTCGTCGGCGAGTTCTCGCACCGTGTAATTCGCTTGGGCCATGTCGTGTTTCCTCTTCTGACCGGTCTGATGTCGTCCTGCCGCTCCACAGCTCGCAGTAACCTTATCATTCTCCAAGCGGCAACGTCCACGGCCGGCGTCGGGTCATATTCTCCGGTTGGTTCTACTGTCGTCGGCCAGAAAAATGGACGAGCCGGGGCGTGCCCTGACGACAACCTCCACCGCGCCAGCATCGTCGCGTACTCACGGACCTCCAGCACGAAAGTCTTCATATTGCGGGACAGAACGACGTTTCATGGACGACGGTGGTCAACGTCATGACGCCATGCTGGCCGAATTTGATCGCATTTTCCAATCTGAAACTGGACAAGCAGGTCCCGGCAGAGGCCGCCGAGCGCACCTCCCAAGAACTGCCTAGTGGGGGCCGGTCGGGTCACGTTCCAGATACGATCGCGGCTTCGAACCGTTTTGGGTGAATTGCAGCAATTGCCATCAACGGTTCGTCGCCGCCGTCTCGCGCAAAATCCTGTAGATCGACATCCGCGATACGCCGAGCGACCGTGCAACAGCGGCCGGACCGCTGCCCGCCATGGTCAAGGCGACGAACCGATCTCGACTGATGCGCGGCTTGCCACCGGTGTAGACGCCGGCTTTCTTCGCGCGGGCGATGCCGTCCGCTTGCCGCTCACGCCGCACGTCGGTTTCGAATTGCGCAAACACGGCCAGCATGCCGAAGAAGGCTCGACCGGCCGAGGTCGCGGTGTCGACGCTCTGCTCGATGACGCGCAGATGAGAGCCGGACTGCTCGATCTCGTGGGCGATGTTGGCGAGATCACGCAGCGATCGACCGAGACGGTCGAGGCGCAATACGACGAGGGTGTCTCCCTTGGTCAGCACTTTGCGCGCCAGCTCGAGCTGCGCGCGACCGTTGCGTTTCTTGCCGCTCCGCTGTTCTTCGAAAACGATCGCACAACCGTCGTGATCATGAGCCGCTTTTTGAATGGACAGGTCCTGATCTTCGGCGCTGACCCGTGCGTAACCGATACGGCGTCCCATGGAAACCTCACGTCACAATAACCTATGCATGTTACAATATGTGCAACATCGGGTCGAAATCGAACCTGTTGTGACGCACAATCGGCGGTGGGAGTGACGTATCGAGAGGGTATACTCAAAAGTTTCGCCTCTCGGCGCTCGCGGCCGATGTGCAGTCCTCGTGTGCGACGACCGACATGAGTAACCGCCTGACGTAGGCATCGGCCAGGGTGGGACTCACCGCAATTTCATACTGGCGAGATGAGCGATCACGTCCGACCTCGGCAGGACGTCGCCGTATTTGGCGTTGATGTCGAACAAATTGGCGTCATGGGGCCCATCGTGCCGGTCGCCGACACACTCACGCGGGACGATGACGCGATAGCCGTATTGAATGGCGTCGATCGCCGCCGCGCGCACGCAACCGCTGGTCGAGCATCCCGTCAGGATCAAGGTATCGACGCCGAGCCCTGTCAGGGTCGAGGCTAGTGAGGTGCCGAAGAAACAACTCGGGTAGTTCTTGACAATCACGAGGTCCGCCGGCGCCGGCGGGATACGCGGATAGATCTCCGCCAAAGGCTCTCCTGCCACCAAACTCCGCAGTGCCGGAACTTTCTTCACGAACAGTCCCCCGTCCATGCCAGACGGATGGTACAGGACCTTGGTGTAGATGATCGGCACCCCGGCCTTTCGCGCTGCCGCCAGCAGATCGACCGTTGCCTCGACGGCGTCGACAACACCCTGGCCGAAGAAGGCCGCGCCCTTCGTCGTGTAGGCCTTGATGAAATCGATCACCAGCACACAGGGCCGCTGTCCAAAGCCGATCTGACTGTCGAACACCCCCTGGTAATTGGTCTCGCGCGTCTCACTCATCGGTCGTACTCCCTGGTTTCAGCGGGCTCGATTTCCATCCAACCTACGTATTGTGCGGGCTTCGAATGGTGTCGCGCCCGATCTCAGCAGCTGTCCGAGGCACATGCGGATTTCCGATGCGTATCGCGTACTCGTCGACACGCGCTTCGATGATCAGCGTCTTCATCGGCCACCTCGCGTTGTGGCGGAAAGTGCCGCGCCATCGTGCTCGGCGCCGAAATGACAGGCGACCTGATGTCCGGCCGCTGTGCCCGTCAATGCTGGATCTTGCTCAGCACATGACTTTGGGACCGCATGCGCGCCGAGCGGGCGCGTTGCGACTTGGCCGGCAGCAGCGACCAATCGCGCCCGGAAGCAGCGCGGATGGAAGCGGCACCCATTCGGAACGGCCGTGCCGGAACTGATCTCCCCGTAGAGGGGAATTCTCTGGCGCGTGCGCTCCAGTTTCGGACTCGCCAGCGGCACGGCTGAGAGCAGTGAGATCGTATACGGGTGCTGCGGCGAACCGTAGAGCTGGTCTCGTGTCCCCATTTCGACGATGCGGCCGAGATACATGACCGCCACGCGATCGCTCACGTGTCGCACCACCGCCAAATCGTGCGCGATGAAGAGGTACGCCACGCCTGTGCGGCGTTGAATTTCGCGCAGGAGATTGAGGATCTGCGCCTGGATCGACACATCCAAGGCCGAAACGGGTTCATCGAGGACGAGCAGCTTGGGCGACAACGCCATGGCGCGCGCGATGCCAATGCGCTGACGCTGTCCACCTGAAAATTCGTGCGGGTAACGGTGCGCCAGCCGTGCGTCGAGACCGACCAATCCCAGGATCTCGGCCACGCGATCGCCGATCGCTGCACGCGGGTGGCCGTGGACGACCATCGGCTCGGCAATCAATGCGCCCACGCTCATGCGCGGATCGAGCGAACCAAACGGATCCTGAAACACCATCTGAAACTGCGACCGCAGCCGCCGGACCTCCCGTGTGGTCTTTGCAGTAATGTCTTGACCGGCGAACGTGATGCGTCCTCCACTCGGCTCGATGAGCCGCAGCACCAGGCGGCCGAGCGTACTCTTACCGCTACCGGTTTCACCCACGAGCCCCAGTGTTTCACCTGGCTGCAGTGTGAACGATACGTCGTCGACAGCACGCACCGGGGCGCGCTTGCGGCCGAACACCCATTGCCCCCCGCCGAATGTCTTGGCGACCGAGTCGACGATCAAGAGCGGGTCAGTCGATGTCGTGGCGTGGCTCGCTGATAGGGTCATGTCGACGCCACCGATGTCGTCACATCGCGCCATCGCCAACACCGCGTGATATGCTCCGCGTCCTCCGTCGGCGCCAGAGTTGGTCGTGTCGTCCCGCAATCGTCCTTCCCGCGCCCGAGGAAACAGCGCGGCTCGAAGGCACAGCCGATTGGAAGCGCCGCAGGATTGGGCGGCATGCCCTCGATTGGCATCAAGTCCTGGCCGGCAACAGTGTCGAGATGGGGAATCGAGCGGAACAGAGACACCGTGTAGGGATGCCGTGGCGCCTCGAACACTTGGTCGGCGCGACCCTGCTCCATGACACGGCCGGCATAGAGAACAGCCACGCGATCGGCATGCCGCGCCACGACCCCGAGGTCATGAGTGATCAGCACCAGACCCATGCCACTCTCGCGTTTCAAGTCGCCGAGCAATTCCAGAACTTGCGCCTGCACCGTCACATCCAGAGCCGTCGTCGGCTCGTCGGCGATGAGCACCTTGGGGCCGAGTGCAATGGCCATCGCGATTAACGCGCGCTGCCGCATGCCACCGGAGAATTGATGTGGGTAGTCATCCACCCGCCGATGCGGATCGGGAATATGCACCCGCGCCAGAGTCTCGATGGCGCGTTTGCGGGCGGCGGCTCTGCTCAGTGAGAGATGCGCTCGCAGCACTTCGCAAATCTGATCGCCGATGGTGAACACCGGATTGAGTGCGGCGAGTGGGTCCTGGAATACGATCGCAATCTCGGCGCCACGGCGACGTCGCAATGCGTCGGCCGAGAGCGTCATCAGATCGACGCCATCGAGCAGGACTTCGCCTTTCGCGACGCGACCAGGATGCGGTACGAGGCCGAGGGCGGAGTGGAAGGTCATCGTTTTTCCAGAGCCCGACTCACCCACTACCGCAAGGGTCTCGCCGCGGCTCACCGAAAGTGAGATATCGTCGATGATCACCGTCGGTCCATTTTCACCGGGAAACACGGTCGTCAAACCGTTGATAGCCAGTACGGGGTGCGGGGCTGCAGCGGCGATCACAGCAACCCCCTGCCGGTTTGCCGACGCATCTGCGGGTCCAGCGTATCGCGCAGGCCATCACCCAGCAGATTGAAAGCAACAACCGCCAGCGCAATGCTGAATCCAGCGGCGAGAGAGATCCACGGGTTTGTCGTGATCAAAGCATTGCCATCGGAAATGATGTTGCCCCAGGTTGGCGTCGGCGGTTGAACGCCGAGCCCGAGGAAGGAGAGCCCAGCTTCCGCAAGGATCGCCGTGGCGGCACTCACTGTCGCCACCACGATCACGGGTGGCAGCGCATTGGGAATGACATGGCGAAGAAGCACCCGTGTTTCCGTCATGCCGATGGCGCGGGAGGCTTCAATGAAGGGTCGTGGCTTGATCGTCAGAACGACGGAGCGCATGACGGCGGCGACACGTGGCGTGAAGGCGATGGCGACCGCCAGAATGACCGACTCGAGCGACGAACCGCGCGCCGCGACCAGTGCCAGGGCGAACAGGAAACCCGGAAACGCCAGCAGGATGTCGATGATGACGACGGTGATGCGTTCGGTCCATCCACCGGCGAACCCAGCGAGTGCGCCGATCAGTGTGCCCGCCGTCAGCGACAGTGCGACCACGGCGAACGCGACTTTCAGCGAGATCTGAGTGCCGAGCAGGATGCGGGAGAACACGTCGCGGCCGTATTGATCGGTGCCGAGCCAGTGAACGCTGGACATCGGCGCCAACGTATTCGCCATGTTTGTCTTCATGGGGGGATAGGGCGCGAGCCAGGGCGCCAACAGCGCCACCAGCAGCAGAAACACGAGGATGATCGACCCCGTCGCGAGCCCGGGATGGCGAAAATACCGCCGAAAGGACTGCATCATGGTTGGCTGCGCGAAGCCAGATGGTGCGAAAGGAACGCTCCTGCGGTCCGGTGCACTCATGACGATCTGAGCCTCGGATCGATGAGGCCGTAGGTCACATCGAGCACGGCATTGGTCAGCACGACGGCGGTGGCAAGCGCCAACACGCCGGCCTGCACCAGTTGATAGTCGCGCGCCAAGATCGCTTTCAGCATGGTCGAGCCGACACCAGATCGGCTGAATACGGCTTCGATCAGGATGGCATTGCCGAGCGACCACGCGAAGGTGACACCGATCACGGCAAGAATGGGCACCATCGCATTACGCAGCGCCAGTTTATAGACGATGCGGCGCTCGGGAATGCCCATGGCGCGGGCCACGCGCACATAATCTTGTCCGAGCACCTCGAGCATGGCCGAGCGCGTCAGGCGAGCGATATAGGCAGCGACGGAAAATCCCAACACCAGGGACGGCAGCGCCAGATGATGCAGTTGCGTTGCCAGGTTCGTCGAACTCGACGAACCCAGAGCCGGAAAGATGCTGAGCTTGTGCGCGAACAGCAGGATCGCAGCGAGGCCGAGCCAGAACACCGGGAACGAGATCCCACCCAGTGTCACCAACATGATCGCGACGTCAAACCAAGTCCCTTGCCTGATCGCGGCGGCAATGCCGAGCGGCACGCCGAGCGCCACGGCCACAACCAAGCCAGCGATGGCCAACGCCATCGATGCGGGCAGGCTGTCGATAATCTCCGTCAGTGCGGCCTGCCCGGTCACCACCGAGGTTCCCAAATCCCCCCGGAATGCGCGGCTGAGGAACAAGCCATATTGCTCGATGAGCGAGCGATCGAGGCCCAGTTGGGCCCGCAGCGTTACCAGCGCCTCCTTGGTCGCGTAGTCGCCCAACATGTACTGCGCGGGATCGCCCGGAATGGCCCTCATGAGAAAGAAGGCCACCGTAACGATCCCGATTGCGGTCACGATGAGCTGGCCGAAACAGCGCCCGAGGTAGCCGAGCACCAGGTTATCCTTTGAGCGAAGCTGAGTAGGTGTGCACGGTGAACAGCGAGTTCTGCACCAGACCTTGCACCTTGTCCGTGTGCGCCAAGAACAGTTTATCCGCATAGAGCGGGATCACCGGCACGTCGGTCATCGTCTTCTGGAGGATGGCCTTGTAGGCGGCCGCACGGCTGGCATCGCCCGTCGCTGCCGCGGCTTTGCTCAAGAGCTCTTCGACGGCCTCGTAGCGCGCTGTATTGAGCCCAGGCGGAAATGATTTCTTGGCATATAGGGTGACCAGCGGCGAGTCCGGGTCCGGCGGTCCAACGACCCCGGTGACACAGGACTGTACGTTGCCGCTGTTCCTCGCCTGCGTATAGGCGCCGCGCTCGAGGATCTTCAGCGTCGTGTCGATGCCGACTGCCTTCAAATCCTCTGCCAGCGGCACTACGATCCGATCGAACGGTGACAAACCAACAGAGGTGATCTCAAACTTGAACGAAGGGTGTCCGGCGTCCTTCAGCAAAGCTTTGGCCTTGTCTGGATCGTACGCATACTTCGGCACGTCGTCGGTAAACTCGGCGAACGAACTGGTGAGCACCGAGTGCCCCATGCCTTTGGTGCCTTTGAAGTAGCCGTCGATCAGCCCCTTACGGTTCATCGCGTAGGCGATGGCTTGGCGCACGCGCACGTCATCGAGCGGCTTGATCGTCGTGTTGAGGACGAGATTGATCGTGTGGTTGGCATCGCGTGACAGCACTTTGATGCCGGCCACCTTGGACAGACGATCGATCATTTCCGGCTGCTGCAGCGCGTAGAAAATGTCGATCTCGCCTTTCTCGAGGGCTATGGCGGCCGCCGTCTCCTCTTTGATGATGCGCAATTGCAGCTCATCGATCGTGGGTGCCCCTTCGAAATAACTCTTGTTGGCGGCGAGACGCACCTCGGCCCCCGTCGTCCATTTCTCGAACGTGAATGGTCCCGTGCCGATGGGATTGAGCTTGAATTTGTCTCCCATCTCCTCGACCGCCTTTTTCGAGACGATCCAACCCTGGTTGAAGGCCGTGAGTTTGTGCAGGAAGCCGACGCTCGGACTATCGAGGGTAAGAACCACCGTTTGCGGATCCGGCGCTTCGGTCTTCACGAGGCCTGCGAGCTGGCCCGTATATTTGCTCGCACCCTTCGGGTCGAGGACTCGGTCGAGCGAGTAGGTGACATCGCTCGCGGTCAGCGTTCCATAGGTCTTGTGGAACGTGACGCCGCTGCGCAGCTTGAACGTATAGACCTTTCCGTCGCCGGAAATCGTCCACGCCGTCGCCAAATCAGGGACGATCTTGTTGGTCGCCTGATCATACTTCACGAGACCATTGAATACATGTCCAGCGACGGTCTGGTTCTCGATCTGGAAGATATGCGAAGGATCGAGAACGGAAATGTCCGAACCGATGCGCACACGCAGCGTCTTGGCACCTTGCGCCAGTGCGACGCGCGAGTAGTCGAGCGGTAGGAATGCCCCTGCGGCGGCACCGCCCGCCAACGTGAAAACATTGCGCCGTGTGAGTGCATTTCCTTCGAGGAGTCGGTTGCGAGACATGGGACAGGTGTCCTCTTTCCAGGGCGTATGCCGGAAGGCCTTCGCGCGTCTCGATGCGTCGCATCCCCTCGCGCCTTCAGAGGGTGTCGTTAATTTCGATGACCGTCAACACACGCCTCGCCCGCGAGGTTTATTTTTCAGGCCTCACCGAGACGTCGAACAGCGGGGCAGGAACATTCTCTTTGGCAGGTGGACGCGGCAATGTACGTCCGAGCTCTCCCACATAGACTGCGAGCTCGGCCATACGCGCCAGGTGCTCAGACGTGAGATTGTCGAGGCCGTAACGGCGCGCAAATGCCGTTATGTCTTGCAGTGATGGCGGTGTGGAGACGGTCATTCTCGGCCTTGCCGTTGCGGGCGTTTGTCCCGCCAGGGTGTTGCACGCTCGTAAGCCGCACCAATCGTCAGAGCCGTGACTTCGTCGTGACGATTGACAATGATCTGCCACGACAGCGGTAGACCGTCCGATGAAAAGCCCGTGCACTGCACCATGGCCGGATGGGCCGACAGGTTGAATGGCGTGAGGCAGGTTTCCACCGTAAACGCGGTCATTTCCGGTTCGACACCCAACCGCGGCGCCACATGCAGGGGTCCGTACGTCACCACCGCATCGAAATTTCGCACCACGGCATCGATCGAATCGGCCATCAGACGGCGCTGACGCTGGGCCTGAATATAGTCGACAGCGCGCACCAACGATCCAGCCATCAGCTTGTCGCGCAGCGCAAAGCCCATGTCGCCCGGGCGCTCGCGCAGCTCCGGCTCATGGACTGCCGCCGATTCCGCCGAGCCGATGATGCGTGAGACGTCGAAGCAGTCGGGAACCGGCATCGGCAAGAGGATATCGATCAGACGGGCGCCAAGGCGCACGAGGATCTTCGTACCATCCTCGAAAGCGCGCGCCATGTCCGCATCAGGTGCAGGAAAGCGACCCAATGGCCCACGCATCACGCCGATGCGCATTTGGGAGATGGGTCTCGTGATCGCCCGACAGTAACTCATTTGTGGCCGTGCCAGCACATCGAGCACCAGCGCCAGATCCTCGACAGTCCACGTCAGCGGGCCCGGATTGTCCAGAGAGTAGCAATTCGGCAGAATGCCATCGAGGCTCAAGCGGCCGGGCGTCATGATCATGCCGGCGAGCCCGCAGGCCGCAGCCGGCAGTCGCACAGACCCCGTCGTGTCGGAGCCGAGCGCGAACGCAATCGTGCCAGCCGCAACACCCGCGCCGGCGCCCGTGCTCGAGCCGCCGGTAAATCGCTCGAGGTGCCAGGGATTGCGCGCCGGAGGAAACGGTAGATCGAAGTATTCGCCACCGTTACCGGTGCCGTACTCCCAGGTTCCAAGCTTACCCATCAGCACCGCACCCGCCGCTTCGAGATCGCGGACCAGCGCGGCGTCCTTCGTCGGGACATTGTCGAGCCTCAGCCGCGATCCGGCCGTGGCTGGAAGGCCCGCGACGTCGTAGTTGTCCTTCACAGCAAAGGGAATGCCCGCGAGCAGCGACGTTTGGCGCCCTGCACTCAACTCATCGTTCGCGCGGCGCGCGGCACGTCTGGCCCGTTCGGCGGCCACGTGAATAAAGGAGTGAACGCGCTCGTCGACCTCGGCGATGCGCGCCAAATAGGCCTCGACCAGATCGTTGGGCGAGATCTCGCGTGCGGCAAGCCGCTGCGAAGCGGCAGTGACGGTGAGTGACCAGAGCGGCGCGTCGTGATCGGGCATCGTGTCCCTTCAATCCGCCAGCGGCGGCATCCGATCGGGCCAACCCGTCTCGCGCTCATAGGCTGCCGCCAGACGCAACAGCATCGCCTCGGCAAAAGGCCGCCCGACCAGTTGGAAACCGACCGGCAGGCCGCTCCCCGAGAAACCCGCCGGCACCGACAGCCCAGGCAAGCCGAGATAATTCATCGGCCACGTGCAATGATTGAGTGAGCCGAGCACCTCGTTCATGGTGTCGCCGTCGCGCACGTCCGTGTCCTCGATTTTCGGCACAGGGAACCGCAACACGGGGAGGAACAGCGCATCTGCATCGGCAAACACTTCTTCGACGAAAGCCTTGGTAATACGCGGGCGGACCTGCACGGCCTTCAGATAATCGACGGCGGTGAAGGCAAAGCCCTGTTTCATGCGAGCCCTGACCAACGGCGCGTAGAGGTCGTGCTGGTTGCGCAACCAGTCGTCGTGTAACGTGCAGAACTCGGAGGATATGACGATATTACCGAGGCCACGGAGTTCGTCATGGAAGGGTACGACACAGTGTTTGACGCTGGCGCCGAGCTTGCCGAACGTCGCGAGAGCGGTTTCCAGGACGTCGCCGATTTCCGGAGTCATGCCGTCCCAATAGTGGTTCGTCGCAACCGCGATGCGTAGTCCTTTCGCGCCTCCATCGAGGCCTGCTTCATAATCGTCCACTGGCACCGGTGCTGCCGTCGGATCTTCGGCATCCGGCCCCGCCACGACATTCAGCAATCGCGCACAATCGGCCCCCGTGCGCGCCAGTGGCCCGATGTTGTCGAGCGAAAACGAAAGCCCCATGCAGCCATAGCGCGAAACGCGCCCTTGCGTCGGCTTTATGCCATAAACCCCGCAGATGCCGCCCGGTAGCCGGATCGAACCGCCGGTGTCGGAGCCGAGTGACCCATATACCATGCGCGCCGAAACGGCCGTTCCCGAACCCGACGATGAGCCGCCCGTGATATGCGCGAGGTTCCAGGGATTGTGTGTGGGCCCGAAATGCACGTTGTGGCCGGTGGGTCCGCTAGCGAACTCCGACATATTCAGCGCGCCGACGGTGACGGCGCCTGCCGCATCGAGCCGCGCCAGCACAGTCGCCAGCGTCGTTGGCCGGAAATCGCGCCGCACGGCCGAGCCGCACGTCACTGGCACACCCGGTCGGTAGAACATGTCTTTATGTGCTAACGGTACGCCGTGCAGCGGCCCGAGCGTTCCACCCTCGGCCTGCTGAGCGTCGGCCGCCTTGGCGGCATCACGGGCGCCCTCTTCGTCGACACGAATGAAGGCATTGAGCGCAGACTGGCGGGCATCGATCCGCCGCAGCACAGCATTCGTGACGTCGACAGCAGAGACCTTACGCTGGGCGATAGCGTTCGCTGTTTCGATTAGGGTCCAATCCGCGATCTGGCTCACCGCTGGCCTCCCTCGACCAGTCGCCGCAGGACGACATCGAAGGTCTGTGGCTCCGTGTCGAACAGTGTGCCCTGTACGGCCTTATCGAGCGACTGGAGCGAGGCTGCGATGCTGTCGCCAACACGCCGTTCGTCTGCCGCCGACACCGGCACCCCCGTCATGCGCAGCAGCGCCAGGCGCTCTTGCAGGCACATTTTCTCGGATTCCATCGCGGTGTCCTTCATATTGCTACACCCAACCCTCAAGCGAACGTAGATGTCGCCGCAGAGAAACTCAATCGTGGCGCGACGCGTGGCGTGACGCGGTCTGTAGGCCGGGCATCGGGTCGGTGCATTCGGATTGATCGACGGCACTACCTGTGTGCAGCGACGCAATCTGGACCTTCCGCAATTGTCTCGCCCGAAATCGGTATTTGGCAGCGGCTATGCAAAAAGCAGCCTACAGGTTGGCCGCATATCGGCAAGACTCGTACCCATGGCTCTGCTGTTGGGCGTGCAGCGCCCCCGATAGCGCCGCCATCGCCGAACCGAGACCGAACACGGCGATGCGCAGCAGCTTGACGCGGACGCCGAATACTTCGGCCAGCACTTCGTCGTCGCCGGTGGCGCGAATGGCGAGGCCGACCGTAGAGCGATCGACCCACCAAGCGATGATGAAGGTGGCGAGCAACGCTGCGATGATCGGCAACGGATGTGTCAGGAACGGGATGCCGGTCAACCCGAGTGCGCCGCCCAGAACCTCAATGCGGCCGACGGCAGAAACGGCCGCCACCGAGAGCGTCAGCGTGGTCACGGAGAGGAACCAGTGATGCAGGCGCAAGGTGATCAGCGAGAACAGCGCGCCAAATACGAAGCCGGCGAGGACAGCGATCGGAATCGACAGCAGCGGCGACATCCCGAGCCGCACGCCGAGAGCGCCCGAGACGTAGCCACCGACGCCGACGAAGACGGCCATGCCGACGTTCATCTGACCCGAACGGATCTGCAGGAAGAGGCCGATCGCGGCGATGGCGGTCACGGCGGCCGACAGCAGGATCGTGGTCCAGAAATCCATGGGTCAATCCACTACCTGGCGCCCGGCGTGGCGATGAGCCCGCCCGGCCGCACGGCGAGCACGAGCAGCAGCACGACGAACACCGCGAAGTCCTTCACCTGCGAGCCGAACCAGGTCACGGCACAGGCCTCGACGAGCCCGATCAACACCGCACCGAGGAGCGCACCGCGGAGACTACCGACACCGCCGATGATCATGGCGACGAGGCCCTTGATGGCGTAGGGAATGCCCATCAGCGGCGCGACGAAGCCGTAGCTCAGCCCGACCAGAGCGCCGGCGATACCGGCGTTCGCCGCCGTGAGCGCCACGGTGATGACGATGATGCGGTTGGTGTCGATGCCCATAATGCGAGCCGCAACGGGGTTCTGCGCCACAGCGCGGATCTGGCGACCAAAGCTCGTCGCGTTGACCAGCACCTCGAGCAGCACGAGCAGCACCAGTGCCACGCCGGCACTGATCAGCAGGCCCTGCGACACGAGATAGCCGCCGACGTTGGCGAACGCCGGCAGCGCCCAGGGAAAGAAGATCACCTTGTTGCCAAACAAGAGTGCTGCGCCGTTCTGCAGGATCATGCCCGCGCCGATCGTGGCGATCAGCGGCATCTCGATCGCCGCCTCGCCCTTGAAGCGTCGCCCCGGCCGCATGGCGAAACGCTCGACGACGAGCGCCAGAGCCAGTGTCGCTGCGACCGCGAACAGCACCGCAGGCAGCGGGGCGAGGCCGGCCGTCACGGCCCAGACGATGGCCAGCGCCATGGCCATGGCGAGGTCGGCATGCGCCATGTTGAGCACGCCCATGATGCCGAAGATCATGGTGAAGCCGACGGCGAAGAGAGCGTAGAGGCCGCTCGCCAGGAGGCCGTTCAAGAGCTGCTGCGTCAACATCAATGTCTCCCGAGATAGGCAGCCTGAATGGCGGGATCGTCCATCATGTCGGCGCTCAGCGCCTCGCGCGTCACGGCACCGAGTTCGAGCACGTAGGCGCGACGGCACAGGCGCAGCGCCCGGTAGGCGTTCTGCTCGACGAGCAGCATCGACAGGCCTTGCCCGCGCAAGGTTTCGAGGGTGCCGTAGACAGCGTCCTGGATC
>JANOHP010000211.1:0-30618 GCA_031406575.1 Hyphomicrobiales bacterium | reverse complement strand
TATTTCGCGCAACAGCGGCATCGTCAGGAGCATGACGGCCCGCGTCCAGGGCAAGCAGGCCCCGTCGGGGTATGAACCCAAGGTGCTCGCCACGTTGACGAGGTTGGCGAGGTCGGCGCCGGAGAAGCCGGGCGTGCCGCGCGCTATCACCTTCGGATCGACGTCGGGCGCAAGCGGGACTTTGCGCATGTGCACGCGCAGGATTTTCTCGCGGCCGACCACGTCCGGGTTGGGAACCTGAATCTGGCGATCGAACCGGCCCGGACGCAAGAGCGCGGGATCGAGGACGTCCGGACGGTTCGTCGCCGCCAGGATGATGATGCCCTCATTGGCTTCGAAGCCGTCCATTTCGACAAGGAGCTGGTTCAGCGTCTGTTCCCGCTCGTCGTTGCCGCCACCCAGGCCCGCACCACGATGACGACCGACAGCGTCGATTTCGTCGATGAAGATGATGCAGGGCGCGTTCTTCTTGGCTTGCTCGAACATGTCGCGAACACGCGAGGCGCCGACGCCCACGAACATTTCGACGAAATCCGAGCCTGAAATAGTAAAGAACGGAACGTTCGCTTCACCAGCCACGGCGCGTGCGATCAGCGTCTTGCCGGTCCCCGGCGGACCGACCAGAAGGCAGCCCCGCGGGATACGGCCACCAAGTCTCTGAAACTTCTGAGGATCACGCAGGAACTCGACGATCTCCTGCAAATCGACCTTTGCCTCATCGACGCCGGCCACGTCTTCGAACGTCACGCGGCCATGCCGCTCGGTGAGCAGTTTGGCCTTGGACTTGCCAAAGCCCATGGCTCGACCGCCACCAGACTGCATCTGACGCATGAAAAACACCCAAATCCCGACCAGCAGCAGCATCGGGAACCAGGATATGAGCACGCTGAAAATGGATGGGACGTCCTCGTCGGACGGCTTCACAGTGATGCGCACACCCTTGGCGAGCAGGCGCGTCACGAGATCGGGGTGCTCGGGAGTGAGGGTCTGGAAGGTGCGGCTCTTGTCGGCAAACGTCCCCGAGACCTTCTGACCCTGGATGGTCACATCGGTGATGTTGCCTTTATCGACCTCGCCGATGAACTCCGAATAGCCGATGTCGTTGAGGCGGCGCGTCTGGGTGGGGTTCACGAAGAGATTGAACAGCGCAAACAGCAACAGGCCGACGACGACCCAGATTGCAAAGTTGCGGAAATGGGATTGCATGAAAAACCCTTCCTTGTGGAGCGCTGCTGCCCCAGTGTGCAACGCCCGCAGTGGGAGGTCCGAACCTCGCCGGCACTCCACACGACGAACGTTAACATAGGCACCTGCACGGTGTTTGCCAAGAACACTCGGGGCTCCTTATTCCCCGGCTGAAAGACCGCGCTTTCAGTTTAGTTGATGATGACCGCACTCAACGTTAAAAGTGAGCAAGGTACGCTCCAAAAGGTAGCGGCAACTGGCGGCTCACTCGGGCGGACAGAGTTCAAAACCCTCGACCGAGGATCGGGCAAAACGAAATCCGGCACGACGTGCTCTGCGCGCCGTAGGCTGCTGACCAGGCGTCAGCAATGCCGTGTCGCAGGGTGTTCGGCAGGCTTTCGGGCAGCTGATCGAACCACGGGGCCGTCAATAGAGCCGTTCCTCGCCATACGGCCGGGAGGGTCGCAATGGCCCCGTTTGGAAGATCCCGCCACGTGGCCAAGGCAGGAACACGCCGTTTCAGTTCTGCCCAGCCGGCGGGTCCGAGGGCGCGAATGGACACTGGTGCGCTGGTCTCGGCGGCAATGGAAACCGCGAAGCGATCGTCCCACCAGCCGCCATCGCCGGGCTCGAGATCGAGTTCCGCCAATCCCGCGCGTCCGCTTTCGCGCCACACGCGGACGCGCGCCGGCCGGCCAACTGCCGCGGGCAAGACAGCAACGCAGCACCCCCCGAGGGTTCTCTTGCGGGGTTGGTTGGTGTGAGCGTCCCTTCGAATGTGCGCGGCAAGCGCCTCCAATCGGGAAAGCTCGGGCGCGGGGTGGCTGCCACCAAAGGCGCCGAGGGCATGGGCCAGGAGACCCACGAGAACGTGGGTCGGTGGTTCACAGGCAGGGGCGCGAGTTTCGGGGGGCAAATGGGGATCGTGCAGCACGATTTCCGCAAATAGGCCTGCGTGCGTGTGAACAGCGCCGGCGATCCATCGGCGGCATTCGCTTTCGAACGCGTCGCGGGCGGTGCTTAGGCGGCGGATCGTTCGGTGCAAGGCGCGGGTCTCGAAGCCAAGCTCCGCCAATGCAGGCGCGGCTGCGCGCAACCGAATGCGTTCATATCGCAGGTCGACGTTGGAGGGGTCTTCTCTCCAAGTCAAACCGGAGGCTCGTGCTGTGGCCCGCAAGCGTGCCCGAGGCACATCCAGGAGCGGGCGCGCAATGTCGATGGGGTTGGGATAGCGGCGCGAAAACGTGGGCCGCCTGTGGAACGTCTCGATAGGGCGCATAGCAGCCAAGCCGTCGAGCCCCGACCCCCGCTGCAGGCGCATCAGAAATGTTTCGACCAGGTCCTCGCGATGATGCGCGGTCACGATCATGCGTCGCGCCGGGGCACCCAGGAGCGGGTGGCATCGCGCTTCCCCACCGCGAAAACGGGTCCACACTTCGTCCTCGATGGCATCGGCCATGAGATCGTAGCGCGCTGCTCTGGCTTTTTGCTGGATGCCGGTCGCGGGAGCACCCGCATGGTCGGTTGCGCGATCGTCTGCGTCGGCACCGTCCAGTGAAGCGTGCTGCCACGTGAGAGTTTGATGGGGAAAGCCGAGCGATGCGGCGGTCTGTGCGACGAACGCTGCTTCAGTTGCCGAGCCCGGCCGCAACGCATGGTCGACCGTCAGGACAACGTGGGGACAACAATCCCTCCCCGATTTCGACAGCCAAGAGGCCTGCGCTCGGAGCGCGGGGGGGAGAAGCGGCAGTCCTATGCTGGGAGCAATCGCGATGTCTTCGGCCTGATCATCTTCGACGGGGTTTCGCAGCGTGCGCACCCATCGGGAGACGAGATGGAGCAGCACCACGCTGTCGACGCCACCGGACACTGCTAGAGCCACGAGCCGGCCACGGAGCGGGCGAAACAGAGCCTCGAGCTCGTCGTCGCGAATCGGGGCGTCAGCGTCCCTGTCCACTCAGCATCCGACCCTCTGCTTGAGGGCACGTGCGCGCGTGCGAACGTCGGCCGACGTATTGGGATGGCGCGTCTCCAGTTCCTCGAAAAGCGCGCAATCCTTCTGGCCGAGCTGATCGAGACTCTGCGCCAGTTTCAGAATGCTGTTGGGTACCTTCGCATTCGTGCCGTGCTGTTGGATGACACGCAGAAACGCTTGGCCAGCCGGCTTGTAGCGCCGCTGGACGTAGAGCGATTCGCCGAGCCAATACTGGGCATCGGGCGTCAAACGATCATTGGGATGGCGGCGAAGAAACTCTTCGAAGGCAACCTCGGCGGCGCCGTAGTCCTGCTGCAGGAGGTATCCGTACGCGGTTTCGTAGAGTTCCTTAGCGCTGCTCGCACCGGCTGCTGCTGGTGGCAGGGGTGGTGGACCGGTCGGAGCGTTCGAGGTGGGCGAGGGCAGTGGCGTCGCCGTCATGAGGCGACCAATCGGATCCGACTCACCCGGCGTCACGGTGACCGAGCCAAATCCGGGCGTGCGCGGGGGGGCTTGTGCCACACCCCGGGAGGGGGGAGGTTCGACGACGGCGGGCGGTGGGGAGAGGGGTGCTTCACTGCGACGGCCGGCGAGCTGGCGAACCTGCACAGTCAACTGCTCGATCTGATCGCTGATGGCGCGCATCTGCGTCTCGAAGCTATCCATGCGCGCCTGATCGACCCCGCCGCCCGCCGTCTGAGTGGGGGTCCGGACCGTTGCGTCGGATGGAGCGGGCGGGCCGCCGCCACCGCCGCGGCCGAGCGATTCCAACGTGCCAATGACGACCTGCATGTCGGCGAGCTGTTCTTCGAGCTGATCGATGCGCTGCCGCAGCGCCGTGTCGCCGCCCGGCCGCGTGGGCGCGGCAGCATCTTCTTTGGCGGCCGCCGTCGGAGCTTTGCCCGCCTGTGCGGCAGGAGGCGGAGATTTCGCTTTGGGTTGGGGCTGAGACTTGGTCGCTGGGTCCGGCGGGGGAAGCGGCTGCTGCGCCTGGGATGTGCCCGGCAGACAAAGAATACCGACGACGACCGCGCTCACCACGACGATGTTTCGCATTTCAATTCGCGTCATGTCGCAATGCCTTCCTGGTGAATAGCGCTCTGCTCGAGGGTCAACTCGCAACCATTGCTGTGCCACAGCATCCACTGCGGGAACTTCCTCAACACCTGGCGGAGTGTCAATCGCCCTGCAACGCCATTCCCGTCTTACGCAGGGGTTCAAGGGCTGCGCGGCGTCGCCAGCCCCGTGCGCGGCGGGGCCTCGGCGGCTTCCACCTGACCCTCGACGATTGTTATCACGCGGCGGTTCTGCGCGGCGCACGCCGGCTGTGGACACGACGCGACCATGAGGTCGCGCCCGCGATTCGCAAGGCGGATACGATTGTTCGCGACGCCGCCGCTGACGAGAAGGTCGCGCACGGCTTCGCCACGTTGACGCGCGATCGTGAGATTGTAGTCGCTCGAGCTGCCGTCGTCGGCATGCGCTTCGATGACGACGGCGACGTCGGGATGCCGCCGCAGCCATTGGGCCTGCGCCATCAGCACCTGACGGGCGCGCGCGCCGAGCTCAGCACTCGCGTTGCCGAAAAAGATGCGATCGCCGGTCGCTTCCCGAAACTCCTGATCGAGCTGCATACGGCGGTATTCCCCGCTCCAAGCCGAGTTTCGGACTTTGTGCGGGTCGGGATCGATCGTGTCGCCCAACGTCGGAGCAGATTGCGCTTGGGCGCGGCCTTGACCGCCCGGCGATGCGGCGCTGTCGGCGCCATCTGCCGCCGTTGCACGTCCAGCAGACAATGTCTGATCGAGACGGCCGAGAACGCGCCGGCCCTCCACAGCCGCCGCTGAACCAGGGTAGCGACGGACAAGGGCATCGAGCTGCTGGAGCGCGGTGGCGATTTCCCCGTTCGCGAGGTCGCGACGCGCATTGGCCAGCAATCGTTCCGCCTCGGCTTCTCGGCTGCGCTTCGTGCGCGCCGAATCGGAAGCTGGGGCGTCGCCGGATGCGGATGTCTCACTCGTCCCGGGCGGGACTTCTCGCGACTGCTGAGCGGGTGAAGCGGTAGGGGACGTCAGGATAGCGACGGTCGCCACGAAGGCCAGCAGCACCGCACGCCCGACGCGCGGCCCACTGCCCTGCCGAGCGATGGGGACATCTGCGGAAAATGGGGCAAAGCGAATGGGACTGAGGACTGACATCGGACTACCGTGCGGCAACGGATCAACAACGGCAATATTGGCCCCAGATTCAGGCGCATTTATGATTTGTGCTGTTGTTTCTGGCGCCTACGTCTAAACGCTTACGGCCGGGATTTGGCCCGGCCGTCGCGTGTACGTTCCCAACAGGGCACCGAAATCGGCTCGCGGGCGATCAGCTCCCGGCGCCGCCGCGACCGCCGAGCACCGTTTGGGCTCGCCGGTTCTGCGACCAGCAGGAGATGTCGTTGCAGACCGCCACCGGCCGCTCTTTGCCAAAGGAAATGGTCTTCAGGCGGGATGGGCTCACACCATTGCGGGCGAGGTACGCCTTGACGTTTTCGGCCCTCTTGGCGCCCAATCCGATGTTGTATTCGCGGGTGCCCCGCTCATCGGCATGGCCTTCGATCGTGATCGAAAACTGCGCATATTTCTGCAGCCAGCGGGCCTGATTGGCCAACGTCTGCTGAGCCTCGGGTGTGAGATCGGTGGCGTCGGTCGAGAAATAGACGATATCGCCGACGTTTTGGCTGAAATCGCGCGCCGAGCCGGGTGTCGCGGGGGCGTTCTTGCCGAACTGCCCGAGCTTTGCGTCCTCAGCGTCGGGCGTCTGTGCGCAACCAACCAGCCAGAGGGCCATCATCAGCGATAGAAGCACTCGGCCGAGTCCCGAGCAAGCCATTGTATACATCCCAATCCCCTTCCTGGGCCTCGACGATCCCGGCTGTGCGAATCTCGTCAGGGCGCCGCCGCCGCCAACCGAGACCCGTCTGACTTTTCGAATAGCGCGGGTGCGTTGCGAAAATAAGGCCGTCGTTCGGCGAACCAGAGCTTTTACAGCTCTTGATTGCAAGGTGCACCGAAGGCTTGTCCCCATGATCAACCAGTGGACGCGAGGCATAAAAACCAGTTCGCGCACGAAGTTGCGAAAATGTCACCAAACCGACGAGGCCTCGAGAACACCAAAACCGCCCGGTGAGCAGTGTGCTCGCAGGACGGTTTCGGAAACTCATACGCTCAGCAGCGGTCGGTCAGACCGTAACAACCAGCGGGGTGGCTCAGCGAGCCGCCTGCTCCGTCGTCACGTCAGCGCCGAGCTTCATCGGAGCGTGGCCGACTTCTTTGCGGCAAGCGCCGAGGGCGAGTGCTGCAACAACCGTGGCGAGAACAATAGCGCTCTTCATAGTCTTTCTCCTTTTGCCCCCGAAAAGGGATCGTCAACTCGTCAGCGAGCGACCTGGGTGGATGCCGGAACATCGGCGCCGAGCTTCATCGGAGCGTGGTGCTCTTCACGACGGCATGCTGAAACTGCAACAGCAGCAATCAGCGTGGCCATAACGAGCGTCGTTTTCACGGTCTTCATTTGGTATGTCTCCTGATGCTTCATCGGCAATCGCATTGACGGGGGTACCGGTGCCTCGGCTCGAGATCAAGAACCGAGGGATGTTTCAACAGCTTTTCCACCGGTGTTGGTGCGAAAATACCACTGAAACTCCAGCTGGATTGCCACGCTTCGCGCCTTGCGAAGACAAGCCCCCACAACGCGCAGACAACAGTGCGGCGCCGACCGTGCAATCGGTGCCGCTGCTAGATTTGACCGTAGCGGAAGATGGTAAACGCTTGGTTGCTGCGCGTCTTATTTCAGTAGCGGCGACCAAGCGGGGTCTGACGCGAAGGACGGCGTGCGCACTTGGCGCTCGTTTCTGCCCGTGAGATCGACGGAGAACAGACGGGGGCCACCGCCGGCGCCGGCGTGTTCGCGGAAGAACATCAGGAAGCGCCCGTTGGGGGCCCAGGTCGGCCCCTCATTGTGGAAACCATCGGACAGGATTCGCTCTCCGCCGCCGTCGGGCTTCATGACTCCGATCAAGAATCGCCCTGAGAGCTGTTTGGTGAAGGCGATGAAGTCGCCGCGCGGGGACCAGACGGGGGTCGAGTAGCGCCCCTCGCTGTTGCTGATTCGACGCGGAGACGAGCCGTCCGAGGCCATGACGTAGAGCTGCTGAGTGCCGGCCCGGTCGGATTCGAACACGATCGAGCGGCCATCGGGGGAGTAGCAAGGGCCGGTATCGATGCCCTGGCCTTGGGTCAGGCGCCGAATCTGGCGGCTGCGCAGGTCCATTTCCGACAGCCAGGAGTCGCCGCCCTGGCCCTGGCTCATGATGATGCGCTGGCCGTCGGGCGAGAACCGCGGCGCGAAGGTGATGCCGGGGAAGTCGCCGACCATCTCGCGCTTGCCGGTTTCGATGTTGAGCAGCACGATGCGCCCCTGATCACCCACGTACGACATGTACGTGATTTCCTGCGATGTCGGGCTGAAGCGCGGGGTCAACACCAGCTCTTTGCCTTGGCTCAGGAGCCGCACGTTCTCGCCGTCCTGGTCCATGATGGCCAGGCGCTTGATACGTTTCTCTTTCGGGCCGGTCTCGTCGATGAAAACGACGCGCGTGTCGAAGTAACCGCGTTCGAGGGTGAGTTTTTCCCAGGCTTGGTCGGCGATGATGTGGCCGACGCGGCGCCAGTTGGCGGCGAGTGTCGTGAACCGTTGACCGGCGAGCTGCTTGCCCAGCACGACGTCCCAGACGCGGAACTCGGCCTGAACGCGGCCATCGGCCGTTTGCCCGACACGACCAACGACCAGGGCTTCGGCACCAACGCTTCGCCAGTCGGCAAAGCGCGGCTCGATGTTGAAATCCGAGACCTGCTGGATGAAGGAGCGCGGGTCCAGCGGGATGAACAGACCCGAACTCTCGAGGTCGTTGGCAATAATCTCGGCAATGTCGCGCCCGAGTTTGGCGTCGTCGCCCAGGAAATAGGGCACGGCAATCGGTCGGGGCTTCAGGTTGGCGTCGCGCACGGTGCCCGACAGACCGCCGTCTTCGGGGCGCTGTGCGAAGGCGGGCATGGACGCGCCCGCAATGGCGGCGCCCAATCCGGACAGGGCAGCGCGGCGCGTTTGACGGCTCGAAATCATGATTGAGGAACCCGGTCGATTGGTGTGCAGAATGGGGTGATGCCTGCGGAACGGCCCGATTTCAAGGCAGCCTTGTCGGGCTATTGGAACATCTCGCGCGGATCGAAGTCGAGCGTCACTCTTTTCCACATATCGTATTTGTCTGCCGGCAAGTCGTAATTCTGGCAGCGGAGGACCGCACTCATGGCGGCATCGGCGGCGAGGCGAAACTGCGGGGAGCCCTGCGGATTGAGGAGGCGCGGGTTGCCGTTCAAGGAGCCGTCGCGATTGAGATCGAACTGAATTTTCGGCACTTGGCTCGCCGCCATCTCGCCACCCGCCTGGATATTCCAGCAGTCCTTCACCTTTCCCACGATCATGCCGAGGAGCATCGAGGATTCGTTTGCGGCATTTGCAGCGTCGCGGCCGTCACGCGCGCCTTTGACGGGCCCCTTGGCTTTCGTCGGCGTGGCGGGTGTCGGCGCAGCGGCAGGGGCTTCTTTCGAATCGGGCGTCTTGTCGAGCAGCGCGGCAATACGATCGCTGTCGAGCTTGGATGTGTCTTTTGCTTTGGCGTCGGCTTCCGCTTTGGCTTTTGCATCCGCCTTGGCTTTGGCTTTGGCTTCGGCTTTGGTTTTTGCGTCTGCCTTTGCCTTGGCGAGGGCTTTCGCTTTGGCCTCGGCCTTCGCCTTGGCTTCGGCTTCTGCTTTGGCCTTGGCTTCGGCCGCAGTTTTCGCTTCGGCTTCGGCGCGACGCTGATCCTCGGCGGCTTTCTCCAGCGCCAGTTCCTCGAGCTTCTTGTCGAGCGCTGCCTTGTCGGGCTCCACGGGCGGCAATGGCGGCGGTGGCGTCTCGACCTTCACGGGCAAGGGCGGCGGCGGCTCGGCGGCCTTCACGGGCTCGGGCGGCTTGGGCTCCTCTTTCGGGACGGGAGGAGGAGGCTCGGCTGCGGCGAGTGGCGGGGGTGGCGGCGCGGCAACGGGTTTGGGCTTGGGCGGCTCTTTCTTGGACTCGGCCGGTTTCGGAGTGTCTTTGGCGATTGCGTCGTCGAGTTTCGCGTTGCGGCTGCCCTGGCGCAGCTTGGTCAAGTCGCTCGCTGAAATGATGTCGGTGATCAGGGGCTCGGGCGTGGGCAGATTGAGCGGTTTGGCCGCATGCACCTCCAACAGCGCCCAGAGCAGGAGCACCGCGTGCAGAACCGACGATACGACGAGCCCGAAGCGCACGGCCGATCAGCCTCCGCCTTCGACAACCTCGGTGACGAGCGAAATCTTGCGAAAGCCCGCCTCTTTGATGCGGGCCATGACCCGCGCAACATGACCGTATTCGACGGTTTTGTCGCCGCGCACGAAGATCGGCTCGTCGTCGCCGGCGCGCGCCTTGGCCATGGCCTTGAGTTTGACCGCCAGTTCTTCGAGGCGTAGCGGCGTCTTGTCCTCCTGGCCCAGAAACACCTGGCCCGATTTGGTGACCGAGACGACGATCGGCTCCATCTTGCTTTCGAGCTGGGTGCCTTTGGCTTGGGGTAGATCGAGCGGCACGCCCGCGGTGAGCAGAGGTGCGGCCACCATGAAGATGATCAGCAGCACCAGCATGACGTCGACGAACGGCGTGACGTTGATTTCTGCCATAGGTGCATAGCGGGGCGTTCGGCTGCGCCGACCACCGCCTGAATCGCCGCGTTTGAGGCTACCGCCCATGGCTCGCTATCAGCTCCGTACGTCGATTTGGCGCGAGACGATCGCGGAGAATTCATCGGCGAACGATTCCAGACGCCGCGAGATTTGCGACGATTTGGCGATGAAGTGGTTGTAGAAAACCTGCGCCGGGATAGCGGCCATCAGGCCGATAGCGGTGGCGAACAGCGCCTCCGAGATGCCCGGCGCCACCGTGGCCAGAGACGTGTTCTTCGAAGCCGCGATCGCCTGGAATGTCGTCATGATGCCGATGACGGTGCCGAACAGACCGATGAAGGGCGCGGCAGAAGCCACGTTGGCCAGAAACAACAGGCGCTTGTCGAGCCGTTCCATCTCTCGGCCGATGGTCACGTCCATGACCTTTTCGACGCGCGATTGAATGCCGCCGAGCGCGCGAATGCTGCCCTCGACGGAGCGTTTCCACTCGCGCATGGCGGCGACGAACAAGGCTGTGACCGACGTCGAGTCGTCGCGTGACACCCCGGCGTAGAGGTCTTCGAGCGACTGGCCCGACCAGAACAGCTGTTCGAACCGATCGGCCTCGCGGCGGGCGCGGCGAAACGCGATCGACTTCTCTATGATGATCGCCCACGAGACGATCGAGGCCACCAGCAGCCCGATCATGACGAGTTTGACGACGATGTTGGCTTGCAAGAAGAGCTCGATGAACGAGAACCCTCCCCCCGGCGGGGCGACCGCGCCTTTGAGGACTTCAGCTGGATTCATCGATCTGTCGTTGCTCCCTGAAGTCGGCACGTCGAGACGCAGGCCCGAACGGTGAAGGCGAAATCAACGCAAAGTTCGGCACACGACGCTGCCCAAAGCCAGCGCGCAGCCCGACGCGCGGACGCGAGATGCGCGGATTCGCCTTGCAGCGCTGCGGTGTGTCGCTTTTTGCCCTGCAATGTGACCAAACTGCGACTCGTGTCCACATAGCGGTGATTAGTCCGCCAATTGCGATTCGGCAAAGGCTTCGGGTGGCCCGCGGGGGGCAATTCAGCATCGTAGGGCCCAATCGCCCACTTGTGCGTATTGCGCCGGGCCATAGTTTCCATCGGTGAAGTTGAATTCGTGGCGGCGCAATACGCCAAGAGGCTATTGCGCCCTACTGCCGGTCGCTCAGGCGGTTGCGGTCGCCTGGAAGAGAGTGAGTCCATCCACGTCGCGGCGCACCGCGCGCCCTCGGGTCACCAGGTAATGGGCATGGGCCAGGGTTTCGGCGAAGGCGTGGCGGGCATGGCCACCGGCGACGGCCTTGGGAAACAAGCCGTGCGCGAGCCGCATGGCCGTTTGCGGGGTCGCGATCATCCGTTCGAGTTCAGCCAGTCGCCCCTCGTGGTGATGGGCCAATTCGTCGGCACGGATACGTAGCCCGTAAAAGGGCAGCCCATGAGATGGTAGCACGAGCGCATCGGCCGGCAGCGCGCGGAATCGGGACAATGACTCGAGATAATCCGTCAGCGGGTCGGCCTCAGGCTCATGCGGATTGACGCCGATCATCGGCGTGATTTTCGACAGGATCTGATCACCCGCGATCAGAATGTTATCGGATTCGCACCACAGCGAGACGTGTGCGGCGGCGTGCCCGCCGCAGATCATCGCCGTCCACTGGCGGCCGCCGAAGGTCAGGCGCGTGCCTTCCTCGATGCGCTGGATTTGATCGGGCAGGGGCTCGAGATAAGCGTGCGCGGTGCGGCGATCCTCGGCGAAGCCGATGACGGACTCCGGGTCGCAGCCGTGCGCGCCGAGGAAGCGCATGGCGGATTTGGGCACCGGCGCTTTGGCCTCGTCGAGACGCAGGCGCGCCGACTGCCATTCGATCAGCGAGATGTGATAAGGTGCCTCGTCGGCGATTTCGTGCAGCCAGCCGGCGAGGCCGACGTGGTCGGTGTGGCCGTGCGTGGCGATCAGGCGCACGATGGGGGCGCCGGAAAGCACGCCGCCGAGCAGCGTCTGCCAGACCGAGCGTGCAACTTCATCGGCCGTGCCGGTATCGATCAGTGTCCAGCCGTCGGCGTCGCGGATGAGCCAGACGTTGACGTGGTTGAGACGAAAGGGCAGCGGTACGCGCGCCCACAGGATGCCCGGTGCGACTTCGAACGTCTGCGCGCCTTCGGGATGGTTCTCGGTGAGGTAGCGGATGGAGGGGCGCAAACCAGCGAAAGACTTCGTTTCGCCGCTGCGCTCGGCCACATCGCTGAACGCAGGCGTGCGCTGTGACCGGTCTGAGATGCCGTGCATAGGCCGCGTCTCCAAAGTCGGGCCGGAGTCCTGTCGCGGCCGAATGTCCGGACACCTCCATAAACGAGGACTCAGGGGTTGGCTACCCGTCGCTACACGTAGGGCCAAGTGCGGCAGCGTATTGCGCCGCCTCGATCTCGACAGCGCGGTTGGAATGCGTGGCCGGCGCAATACGCTTCGCTCTTGCGCCCGAAGGCTGGCATCCGTTGGTCGCAATGGCGCAGCAGCCAGCGCTACCGCGATAGCGACGCGGCGTTGGAATTCGTGGTCCGGCCCAATACGCAGCGCTTACGCGCCCGACGAGCACTCTTGCCCGCAGGCGGGGTCGTCGCCATTTATGATCGTATGCCTTCCAACTCGTCGGTCTCCTCGAATGTCCGTCTCCCACGCCAACGGCGCTCCATGATCACGCTGTTCGCGCTGCTCATGGTCGTGTCGGTGATCACACATGCCGTGTGGTGGCAGACGCGCGATCATCCGCGAACGTGGGCCGACGCCGATTGGTCGTCGGCCGGAATACTTG
Source organism: Hyphomicrobiales bacterium (assembly GCA_031406575.1). Lineage (GTDB taxonomy): Bacteria > Pseudomonadota > Alphaproteobacteria > Rhizobiales > Hyphomicrobiaceae. The sequence continues at coordinate 17,849 of JANOHP010000211.1, read as the reverse complement.
CCGCAGCCGGTCGCACGCCGGAGGCCTCGGTGCATGTGTTCGCCGGCCGCACGGGGCGGTGGAAGGGTATTTTCGCGCACCACACGTGGATTGTCGTCAAACCGGCCGGGGCGTCGCGCTATACGCGCTACGACGTCGTGGGGTGGGGACGGCCCGTGCGCACCGACGCCTATGCACCTGACGGGCGGTGGTACGGTGGGACGCCGCGGATTTTGCTGGATGTGCGCGGGTCGGAGGCGGAACGATTGATTCCGCGCATTCAGGCGGCGGTGACGGCGTATCCACATACACAAATGGGAAGTTACAAAGTCTGGCCGGGTCCCAATTCGAATACGTTCGTGGCGCATATTGCTCGCAGCGTGCCGGAGCTGGCAGCAGGCCTGCTGCCCACGGCCATCGGCAAGGACTTCGCAGGGTGGCCCGTGTTCGTCGGCGCGACGCCGAGTGGCACAGGCGCGCAGGTTTCCGCTGCGGGTTTGCTCGGCGTGAGCATCGGCTGGGTCGAGGGAATCGAGATCAACGTGCTCGGGCTCGTCACAGGCATCGACATACGCCGCCCGGCGCTCAAGCTGCCGGGGTGGGGACGGATCGGCATGGCGGCGGTGTGATCGTGTGATCGGTGCCGGACCTTCGATGTTCGATACCGAGCGATCAGTGCAGCGTTTACGCGTCCACCTTCTGCCGGGCTTCGAAGGCTGCGATTTCGGCTTCGTGGGTCAGCGTCATTTCGATTTCATCGCGGCCCGAGAGCAGGCAGTCCTTGCGGAACTGGTCGATGTCGAAGGTGTCGACTTTCTGGTCGGGTCCACGCACCGTCTGCGCCGCCAAGTCGACGGTGATTTCCGCGCCCGGCAATTCCATGATGAAGCGCAGCAGATCGTTGACGCGGGCCTCGGGCAGCACGATCGGCAGGATGCCGTTCTGGAAGCAGTTGGAGTAGAAAATATCGCCGAACGAGTGCGCGATCACTGATCTAAAACCGTTGTCCTGCAACACGGTCACCGCCATTTCGCGGCTCGACCCGCAGGCGAAGTTGCGGCCGGCAACGACGATGCGCGCGTTCTTGTACTCGGGTTTGTTGAGCACGAAGTCGGGCTTGGGGCTGCCGTTTTCGTTGTAGCGCACGTCGCGAAAGAGGTGCGGCGCCATCTCGTCCCGGGGATGGGCGAGAAAGCGGGCCGGGATGATCTGGTCGGTGTCGATGTTGGCCTGAGGCAGCGGCACGGCGACGGCGGTGAGCGTGGTGAAGGCAACGCGGTTGTTCGTGACGAGCGCCATGTCAGTGTTCTCCTCGAGCCATCAACTGGCGAACGTCGGTAAAGCGGCCCGTGACGGCGGCAGCGGCAGCCATCGCCGGACTGACGAGGTGGGTGCGCACGCCGCGACCCTGGCGGCCGACGAAGTTGCGGTTGGACGTCGACGCGATGCGCTCCTCGGGGCGGCCGATCTCGCCATTGGTGCCCAGACACATGGAGCAGCCCGATTCGCGCCATTCGAAGCCGGCGGCCTTGAAGATCTTGTCGAGACCCTCGGCTTCGGCCTGCTGCTTGATGAGGCCAGAGCCCGGAACGATCCAGCTCGGCACGACGGCCGTACGGCCCTTGGCGACCTGCGCTGCCAGACGCAAGTCTTCGATGCGGCTATTGGTGCAGGAACCGATGAAGACGCGATCGATGCGGATATCGGCGATCGGCGTGCCGGGTGTGAGGCCCATGTAGGCGAGCGATCGGGCGAGACCTTCCCGCTTCACCGCGTCGACGGCGTTTGCGGGGTCGGGAACGGCGCCGGTGATGGCGGTGACGTCCTCGGGACTCGTGCCGTAGGTCACCATGGGTGCAATATCGGCGCCGGCGAGCGTGACGTCACGATCGAATTTGGCGCTGTCGTCAGAGGGCAGCTTGCGCCAGTTTGCCAGCGCGGTGTCCCAGGCCGCTCCCTTCGGGGCATAGGGCTTTTCGGCCAAATACTGATAGGTGACGTCATCGGGCGCCACCATACCGGCGCGTCCGCCAGCCTCGATCGACATGTTGCACAGCGTCAGGCGTCCCTCGATCGTCAGATCGCGAATGGCGCTGCCTGCGTATTCGAGAACGTAGCCCGTGCCGCCCGCCGCGCCGATCTTGCCGATGATGGCGAGAATGACGTCCTTACCGGTGACGCCGAAACCGAGCTTGTCCGTCACCTCGACGCGCATTGTCTTGGGCTTCTTCTGCCACAGCGTTTGCGTGGCCATGACGTGGGTCACTTCCGACGAGCCGATGCCGAAGGCGAGACAGCCGAGCGCGCCGTGCGTCGAGGTGTGGGAATCGCCACACACGAGTGTGACGCCCGGTAGCGTGATGCCCTGCTCGGGGCCCACGACATGCACGATGCCGTTGCGCGCATCGCCGATGTCGAACACCGTAACGCCGGTTTCGGCCCCGTTGATCGCGACGGAGTTGACCATGCGGCTGGCGATCGGGTTGGAGATTGCCGATTTGTCGCGCGTGTTGGTGGGCATGTAGTGGTCGGGCGTCGCAAACGACAGATCGGGCCGGCGCACGTTCATGCCGCGCGCCTTCAGGCGCTCGAACGCATAGTAAGAGCCGTCGTGAATGAGATGGCGATCGATATAGAGCAGCGTGTAGCCACCCGGCCGCTCCGTCACGACGTGGCGGCTCCAGATTTTCTCGAACATCGTTTGAGGTTGCGCCACGACGAATTCTCCCGCGCTTGACCGATCGTTTCTGGCCAGACCTTAGGTGGAAGGTACGGGGTGGGGCAAGGGTCGTGGCGGGGTCGGCGGTGTCAGCGGTTTGCTTTTGCGCGCTCGATGGCGGGAAGAACGCGCGAGTGTAGCGAGTCGCGCGTGATCGGGCCGACGTGTTTGTAGGCGATGCGGCCTTGGCCATCGACGATGAAGGTTTCGGGCATGCCGTAGACGCCCCATTCGATGGCGACGCGACCGTTCGGGTCGGCGCCTACAGCGGTATACGGATTGCCATAGCGCTCGATGAAGCGGGCCGCGTTGGTCGGCTGGTCCTTGTGATTGACGCCGAAGATCGACACGCCCGCAGTCTTCGCGAGCGCCAACAAATGGGGGTGTTCTTCCACGCAGGGTGTGCACCACGACGCCCAGAAATTCACGACGCTGACGTTGCCGCTGGCGAGGTCTGCGCCCGAAAACCCGGCGAGAGGTTTGCCCGAGCCGGAGAGACCAGGGACTGGGGCCAGCGCGAGTGCCGGTGCTGGCTTGCCGATCAGTGCCGAGGGAAGCTTCGAGGGATCACCTTTACCGAGTGCAAAGGCGAACAACACGGCAAGGCCGGCGAAGATCGCGACGGGAGCCAGCACCAGCCATGGTCGGCGTGGGCGCATTGCAACTGCGGGTGTCGATGGTGTGTCGCTCATGCGCGGAATGGTCTCGATCTCGGTATCAGGAGGAGGAAGTGTCACGCGGGCTGGACCCAGTTTCTGCCGAACGGCGTCGGACGCCGCGCGCTTCCAGATCCGCCAAGGCACGCGTGTGGCGGCGCCCGTCGATGATCAACCACGCGATCACAAATCCAACGACGAGCCCCACGATGCCATAGGACAGCCAAATGAACTCCGCATGGCGGCCGAGGTCGAGCATGATCATTCCGCTGCTGCCGAACTGGCCGGTGATGGGCCTTGCGGCCCATCCGCCGTTGCGCGCTCGACCAGCCCAATCGTGAGGGTGCGCACGCGTCGGCGCATGACCTCGTTGCGCATGGCCTTCAGGTGCATGGCGGCAAATCCCAAGGTGAAAGCCAAAGCCATGACGAGCAACGGAATACGGAAGCTCGCGTCGAGCGTTTGGGTGAACCGGGTCGAAGGCTGGTGCAGCGTATGCCACCAATCGACCGAAAATTTGATCACCGGCAGGATGACGATGCCGACGATGGCCAGGATGGCGGTGAGTTTTCCGGCCAGGGCTTCGTCATCGAGGGAGGAGCGCAGCGCGATCAGCCCAAGATAGAGAAAGAACAGGATGAGCACGGACGTGAGGCGCCCGTCCCACGCCCAATAGGTGCCCCACATGGGCTTGCCCCAGAGCGAGCCCGTGACCAGGGCGAGAAAGGTGAATGCGGCGCCGAGCGGAGCGGCTGCCTTGGCGGACACGTCGGCGAGCGGATGTCGAAAAACCAGCAGGCCGATACCCGACAGGGCGATGACACTATAGATCGCCATCGCCAGCCAAGCGCTCGGCACGTGCACGAACATGATCTTGACGGTGTGCGCCTGCTGGTAATCGGGGGGAGCGGTGGCCGCCAGAACGAGGCCCGTGACCAGCACGATGAGGGCAGCAACCGTGACCCAGGGCAGCAGACGCGCCGAAAGCGCCATGAAGCGGGTCGGGTTGGCGAGCTTTTGCGTGAGTGTGGGCATGGGGCGGATTTAGGGCCTCTGTGGTGCGGGCGCAACAGAACTCAACGCCGCGGAAGACTCTGCAACACCAATTGCACCGGGCACGAATTCGGCCTAAGAGACACACCCGGTGAAACGATCGAGGTGGGGAACCCTTGGTCGTGTCTGATGATCCTTGATGCACAAAACTTCGATCGGCCCAGATGTGCTGATCGACTGAAATCCGCCCACGGTGCTGAGCGTGGGAACCGGCAGGGGAAAGAAGTATAATGCAAGATATCGCGGAGCGGGCCAAGAACGGTATGGCCCCCACGGACATCGGGAACCCCCAGTACTTCCACAAAGTCGTCGACTGCCAATGGGCTTGTCCGACGCATACGCCCGTGCCCGAATACATTCGGCTGATCGCCCAGGGTAAATACGGCGCCGCGTATATGCTGAATTGGGAATCGAACGTGTTCCCCGGCATTCTGGGCCGCGTTTGTGATCGCCCATGCGAGCCGGCGTGCCGACGAGGGCGCATCCAGATCAGCGACGAAGCCAACCCGAAAGATCCCAGCCAGAAGACGGCCGAACCCGTTGCCATCTGCCGCCTGAAGCGCGTGGCGGCCGACTACAAGGGCGATATCGACGGTTACCTTCCCGACATTCCATCCGCCAAGAACGGCAAGCGCGTGGCTCTGCTGGGCGCCGGCCCGGCCTCCCTGACGGTGGCGCGCGATCTGATGCCACTGGGCTACCATTGCATCCTGTTCGAAAAGGACCCCAAGGGTGGGGGGCTGATGCGGACCAACATTCCCTCCTTCCGCCTTCCCGCGGAGGTTCTGGATGAAGAGGTCGAACGCGTCACGGACTTCGGCGTGGAGGTGCGCTTCGGAGTCGAGGTGAAAAGCCTCAAAGCCATCGTCGACGAAGGCTTCGATGCGGTGTTCGTGGGCACGGGCGCGCCGCGCGGCAAGGACTTGAACATTCCCGGCCGCGAGGAAGCGTCCGCCAACATCCATATCGGTATCGATTTTCTCACGTCGGTCGCCTTCAGCCATGTCGAGAAAATCGGCAAGCGCGTGGTCGTCATCGGTGGCGGCAATACGGCCATGGACTGCTGCCGCACGGCGCTGCGGCTGGGCGCAGAAGCGGTCACGGTGACCATTCGCTCGCCCCGCAAGGTGATGAAAGCCTCCGATTGGGAGGTCAAGGACGCGATCTACGAGGGCGTTCCGATCCTCGACAATCACGCGCCCAAGGAATTTCTGATCAAGAACGGCAAGCTCGCGGGCGTCGTGTTCGAGATCATGAAAGAGACAGGCGTCGACGCGAAAGGCCGGCCCAAGCTCGAAGCGTCGGGCGAATTCGTCACCATCGAATGCGATGACGTGCTGATGGCCATCGGTCAGGACAATGCGTTCCCGTGGATCGAGCGCGACATCGGCCTGGAATTCAACGAATGGAACATGCCCACGGTCGACCGCACGACGATGATGTCGACGCGCCCCGGCGTGTTCTTCGGCGGTGACGCGGCCTGGGGACCAGAAAACATCATTTGGGCCGTGGCGCATGGCCATCAAGCCGCGATCTCGATCGATGGCTTCCTCAATGGGCGCCCGATCACGGAGCGGCCCGCACCCGGCCATACGCTGATCGCGCAGAAAATGGGCATCCACGAGTGGTCCTATAAGAACGATTATGATGCGGGACGCCGGGTCGGTGTTCCCCATGCCGACAAGGCGACCTCGATCCGCAATCTCAAGATCGAGGTGGAACTGGGCTTCGACGACAAGCTCGCCGCGTTGGAAGTGTCGCGGTGCTTGAATTGCGACGTTCAGACCGTGTTCACCGACAAGCTGTGCATCGAGTGCGATGCGTGTATGGACATTTGCCCTGTCGACTGCATCAACTTCACGGAGAACGCAGCGGAGGCCGAGCTTCGGCAAGACCTTCGTGTTCCTGCCCTGAATACCTCGCAGGATCTGTACGTGTCCGGTCCGCTGAAAACGGGGCGGATCATGGCGAAGGACGAGGATGTCTGTCTGCACTGCGGCCTGTGTGCCGAACGGTGCCCGACGGGAGCCTGGGACATGCAGAAGTTCTTCTATGTGGACCCCCAAGCCTCCAAGGCGTGCCTGTCTCACCACGAGTCGTATTTGCGCTGAATGGGGCGCACTGTTGCGGTGGGAACCCTTGCGCGTGTAGGACAGTAACGGACCGGAAGGGGCTTGCCCCGAGACTGAGCCAGTGTGGCCAAACCAAGCCCGGCAATCGGAGGTAAGGACCTCCAAAGGCGGGCGAAGCAGGGTTCCGAACGGATGAGCGGTATCAACGACTTCGTCATCAAGTTTGCTACGGTGAACGGATCGGGCAGCGCCAGTGCGAACACGATGTTCGCCAAGACGCTGTTTCGCATGGGAATTCCGGTCAGCGCCAAGAATATTTTTCCGTCCAATATCCAAGGCTTGCCGACCTGGTACGAGGTACGGGTCTCGGAAGCCGGGCATTTGGCGCGGCGCGAGGGTGTCGACCTCATGGTCGCGATGAACCCGCAGACCTACAAGGACGACAGCGAAGAGGTCGTGAAGGGGGGCTGGCTGCTCTTCGACTCGAGCATGCCGCGCGTGTGGGGCCGCAGCGACATCACGATCCTGGGCCTGCCGATTGCCGAGATTTGCGCCAAGCATTGGTCCGATACGCGCCAGCGTCAACTTTTCAAGAACATGGTCTACGTCGGCGCGCTGTCCGCGCTGCTCGATATGGACTTGAAGGTGATCGAGGAGTCGGTTGCCGACCAGCTCAAGGGTAAGGAAAAGCTGGTCGCGGCCAACATGCAGGCCGTAGCGCTGGGTCGAGAGTATGCAGAGGCCAACTTCACGTGCCCGCTGCCGATCCGCGTGCGCCATGCCGAAGGCGCCAAAGGCAAGATCATGGTCACGGGCAACGAGGCGGCTGGCCTTGCCGCCGTCTATGCCGGCGCGACGGTGTGTGCGTGGTATCCGATTACGCCGTCGACGTCGGTGGCGGAAGGGTTCGAAAAGCACGCCAAACGACTGCGGACGACCAAAGAGGGCAAGAAGCTCTACGGCATCGTGCAGGCCGAAGACGAGTTGGCCGCCATCGGTATCGCCATCGGCGGCGCGTGGAATGGCGCTCGGTCGTTCACGGCGACGTCGGGCCCCGGCATTTCGCTGATGAGCGAGTTTCTGGGTCTGGCCTACTTCGCCGAGATTCCGATCGTGCTGTTCAACATCCAGCGCGGGGGACCCTCGACCGGTATGCCGACGCGCACCGGCCAGCCCGACATCATCTCATGCGCCTACGCGTCGCACGGCGATACCAAGCATGTGCTCCTGTTCCCCGCCAACCCGACCGAGTGTTTCTCGCTCGGCGTCGAAGCCTTCGATCTGGCGGAACGTCTGCAGACCCCGGTCATGGTCATGTCCGACCTCGACGTCGGCATGAACGATTGGGTCACCGACGCATTCTCGTGGGACGACTCCAGAGTCCTCGATCGTGGCAAGGTGCTGACGGCCGACGAGTTGGAAGGCTTCAAGGACAAGCGCGGCCAGCCCTGGGGCCGCTACCTCGACATCGACGGCGATGCGATCCCCTACCGTACGTTGCCGGGCACGCATCCGACGATGGGCGCTTTCTTCACGCGCGGCACGAGCCACGACGAATATGCGCGCTACACGGAAGACGGTGCCATTCATGCGCGCGTCATCGACCGCATCCGGCGCAAGTTCGACACCGCCGCCAAGATGGTTCCCAAGGCCGAGATCACGATAAAGGACAAGGCCTGCAAGACCGGCGTCATCTATTTCGGCGCAAATCGGCCGGCAGTGCTCGAGGGCCTCGAACTCCTGGAGCGCGACGGCCATCGCCTGAATTCGCTGCGCCTCAAAGCTTTCCCGTTCAATGACGAGGTCAAAGCCTTCTGTGACGCGCACGACCGCGTCTTCGTCATCGAACAGAATCGTGACGCCCAGATGCGCCAGCTACTGATCATCGAAGCCGATGTGCCCGGCGAGAAGCTGATCGCGACGCTGAGCTACGACGGCACGCCCATGACCGCGCAATTCGTGCGCGGCGCGATCCTCAAACACCTGTCGTCTGCGCGGGCGCAAGCGGCAGAGTAACCTCGGAGAGCGACGATGTCAGCCAAGCTGGCGGACACTGATCAGATGACCGTCGAGGAGTTCCTAGGCTTCACCGACTCGCGTCCGGATGGCGAGAAGTGGGAACTCGTCGAGGGGAAGGCCTGCATGAGCCCATCACCGACGGATTGGCATCAGATCATCTGCGGAAATGTCCTGCACGCGCTGCTTTCGGTCAAGCAGTCGGAAAATGCGAGCTGGCTTCCCATGATTGGCATCGGGACCAGGGTTCCCATTTCACCCAACAGCCTGCCGCAGCCCGATGTGTTCATCAAAGAAGGCGCCGTAACGGGCTCTCACGTCACCGACGATGCGCTGATCGTCTTCGAGGTGCTCTCTACGTCGAACACCAAATCCGACCAAGCTTGGCGCCGACGGGTCTATGGAAGCATCCCGAACTGTCGACATTACGTTACGATCTCAGCGAAAACGGCGGAAGTCACGCGCTACGATCGCAGCACCGGTTGGCAAGGCTCATCGCTGACCGGACTTGCCGCTGAACTCGATCTCCCCGCCATCCAAGTCACCTTACCGCTCGTCGAGATGTATCGCTGGACGCCGATCGAGTGACGATCGCTTCCCAACACGCCTGACCACTTAGGAACCACCCATGTCCTACATCACCAAGCCGATCGCCCATCATCCAGCCCTGCCGCGCAATGAGTTGGGCCTCACGCATCGCGAGTATGAAGGCTCAATGTCGACGCTGTGCGCGGGGTGTGGACACGACTCGATCACGGCGGCGATCATCGAGGCCTGCTTCGAGCTCGACTTACCCGCCCACCGGATCGCGAAGATTTCGGGCATCGGCTGCTCGTCGAAGACGCCCACGTATTTCCTGGGTCGCAGCCACGGCTTCAATTCGGTCCACGGCCGCATGCCGTCGGTGACCACCGGCGCCAACATGGCCAACAACGACCTCATTTACATCGGTGTTTCCGGCGACGGCGATACGGCTTCGATCGGTCTGGGCCAGTTCTGTCACGCCGTGCGGCGCAAGCTGAATATGATGTACATCGTGGAAAACAACGGCTGCTATGGCCTGACGAAAGGTCAATTTTCGGCAACCAACGACAAGCTGTCGCCATCCAAAAAGGGCGAGGCGAACCCGTTCGAGGCGATCGATCTGTGCCAGATGGCGATCCAGCTCGGCGCTGGGTTCGTCGCGCGTTCGTTCTCGGGCGACAAGCGCCAGCTCATTCCGTTGATCAAGGCGGCGATCAGCTACAAGGGCTTTGCATTCCTCGACGTGATCAGCCCGTGCGTGACCTTCAACAATCACGCCCAGGCGACCAAGAGCTTCGAATACGTGCGCGCCCATAACCAGGCGATGGGCCGGCTCGATTACGTGGAGCCCAAGAAAGAGATTACGGCGGACTACGACGAGGGCACGACGGCGTCGATCGAGATGCACGACGGCTCTCGCGTCCTGCTGCACAAGCTGGGCGCGGGGCACGATCCCCGCAATCCCGACGCCGCCATTGCGGCGATCCGCAGCAATGCGTCCAAGGGCGAGATCGCAACGGGTCTTCTCTACATCAACGAAACCGAGCACGACCTGCACGACGTGCTCGAGACGGATGAGCGGCCCTTGAATGCCATTCCGATGTCGGAGCTGTGCCCGGGCTCCAAGCCCCTGGAAGGGATCAACTCGCGTCTGCGCTGACGGCCTTCAAGTCCCCACGACCAGCGTTGCCGTCAAGCGCCGCAGCGCCGCGATGGCGGAAAGCGCGGTCACCTTGCCGGTGGCGGGGTTTTCTTCCGACGGCACGTTGGCAATCGTCATCGTGAAGTCCGACGCTGCGGCTTTCACCTCGATGGTGTGCGTGTTGCGCGTCACGGCGGGATCGGCCCAGATCTCGATGGTGGTGCGATCGGGGCCGATCCCGGCCAGCGAGAGCGCCACGGCGACGTTGACGTTGGCGGGAAAGCCCACGATCGCCTCGCGCGCCGTACCCGAAAACACCCTCATCGGCGCCGTCACGTTGTCCATCGAGATGGCGTGCTGCGTCAGGTATGGCGCGCCGACCAATCCACGGGGCGGCTTGCGGGTGATGATTTTCACGCTCTCGACGGGGCCTTCGGCGACGGCGCGCACGGCATCGAGCCCCAGCAGCGCGCCGGTCGGCACGAGGATGCGGGCTCCGGTCCGCTTGGCGTCGTCGATCAGGTGCATGTGGGTGAGAAGCTGGCCGACCGACAGCGGCATGAAGATGCGCCCGCGCGCGATGGCGGGATTGGCGATCTCCGCGAAATGGCGGGCGGGAACGGCTTCCAAGATCACGTTAGCGTGTTCGGCGAGATCGCCCAAGGCCACGATCTTCGGAGGATTGCGGAATCCGGCGAGCTTCGCGCGGGCTTTCTCGAGATCGCGTGCGGAAACCGCGACGAGCGTGAAGCCCGCGATTTCGCCCGCATCGACTTTGCGCGCCACCACCAGGCCAATGCCGCCCAGACCACCAATGCCGAGCCGATAAGAGGTGTTCATGGCCGTCCTCCGATTGTCCTGGCGCTATGGCTATCAGGTCAACCGTCGGGCGCAAGGGCGTTAGCGTATTGCGCCGAGCCAGGTTTTCCATCGGCGCGATCGAGGTCGTGGCGGCGCAATACGCCAAGAGGCTCTCGCGCCCTACGGGTTGTGCCGTTTTGCGATCCGTGTCGACGGCAGCACAAAATTCACGATTGCATCACATGATTGTTCGTGACATCGGACGGGGCGCCATGCCAATTCGGCGCGCCGGTCATTCGGATATCCAATTGTTGATTGACTTTCGGGTCTCTCACGACCCGTTGCAAAAGACGCAAATTCGTCGAACGAAGCTGCCCAATACCGCCAGCAGTGCGAGGGCAGAACAGGAGTGCGCATATTGAACGAACTCGAAGCACGCCGCGCTCCACCGCCACCCAATAGACTGGTCACCGGGCCGATCCTACCGACGCTCGTCGGGCTGGCCGCGCCCAACGTTCTGGCGCTCGGCGTGCTGTCGCTCGTGGCCATCGCCGAGACCAGCTATATCGGCCTCATCGGAACCGAGGCGCTGGCCGCCATGGCACTGGTGTTCCCGATGATCATGCTGACCCAGATGATGTCGTCGGGCGCCATGGGCGGGGGCGTGTCGTCCGCCATCAGCCGGGCGCTCGGTGCCGGCGATACGGTTCGTGCGCGGATTTTGGCGATGCACGCGCTGGTGATCGGCGCGTGCGATGGCTTGGTGTTCTCCGCGTTCTTCCTCACGGGCGGTTCGGCGCTCTATGTGCTGCTGGGCGGCAAGGGTGGCGTCCTGGCTCAGGCGATCGTCTATTCGACGGCGTTCTTCAGCGGGGCGTTGTTGATCTGGCTCTACAACACACTGCATTCCATCGTGCGCGGCACCGGCAACATGCGCCTGTCGTCGGCGGTGATGATCTTCGGCGGACTGGCCCAGATGGCGATCGGGGGTGGTCTGTCGCTGGGGATCGGGCCTCTGCCTCAGCTGGGCCTCGTTGGAATCGCCGTCGGGCAACTTGCCGCGTCGGGCCTGGGGGCGTTGTTTTTGTTCTGGTATCTGACACGCGGCCCGTCCAGGTTGAAACTCGGGTTTACGGGCGTGGCGCTCGATCGGGCGCTGTTCGTCGATATCCTGAAAGTCGGCGCGGTGGCGTGCCTGTCACCCTTGCAATCAATCATCGTGGTGCTGATCCTGGCGCGTTTTGCTGCGGACTACGGGACGCACGCGCTCGCCGGTTTCGGCATCGGGATCCGGCTGGAGCTGCTGTTGGTACCGATCGCCTTTGCCACGGGTGTCGCCTGCGTGCCGATGGTCGGCATGGCGATCGGCTCGGGCAATCCGGTCCGTGCGCGGCGGGTGGCGTGGACGGGTGCGTGTCTTTCTGGGGGCCTGATTGGCGTCATCGGGATCGTATTTTCGCTGTGGCCGCACTTGTGGGCGGGTCTTTTCACGGATGCTGGTCCCGTGATGGTAGCGGCCAGTGATTACCTGCGCATCGCGGGTATTGGATTTCCGGCCTACGGCTTTGGCCTGTGCTTGTACTTCGCCTCGCAGGGTTCGGGCAAAATCCTCGGGCCCGTGCTTGCCGGTACCGTGCGGCTCGTCGTCGTCGGAATTGGAGGATGGGTGATCCTGGCGACCCAACAGCCGTTCACGATGCAGGCCACGCTGGTCGCTGTCGGCATGCTCTCCTATGGCGCCGCCACGGCGCTGTTTGTTTGGATGACGCGCTGGGGACCGGAACCGGCAAACAGCTGATCCGGCGCGGCCGCGCGACGTTCTGTCCACACGTCACAGGCGGGTTGCATTGCCCACGGTTGCTCCATCCGCTACGAAAACGGACATGAGCAGAGATAGCGACAAGCATTCCCTTCCGGCCCGCTCCAATAGCCGGCCCCCCGCCCGCGCGCACACCATCCACGTGCGCGGCGCGCGCGAGCACAACCTCAAGAATGTCGATCTCGAGATCCCCCGGGATGCGTTGATCGTGTTCACGGGCCTGTCGGGCTCGGGCAAGTCCTCGCTGGCGTTCGACACGATCTATGCCGAGGGCCAGCGCCGCTATGTCGAGTCGCTGTCGGCCTATGCGCGCCAGTTCCTCGAAATGATGCAGAAGCCCGATGTGGACCACATCGACGGTCTGTCGCCCGCTATCTCCATCGAGCAGAAGACGACCAGCAAGAACCCGCGCTCGACCGTCGGCACGGTGACGGAGATTTACGACTATCTGCGCCTGTTGTTTGCCCGCGTCGGCGTGCCCTATTCGCCAGCGACTGGCCTTCCGATCGAGAGCCAGACCGTCAGCCAGATGGTCGACAAGGTGCTGGCGCTGCCGGAGGGCACGCGGGCGATGCTGCTCGCGCCCGTCGTGCGTGGACGCAAGGGCGAGTACCGCAAGGAGCTGGCCGAGTGGCAGAAGAAAGGCTTCCTGCGCGTCAAGATCAACGGGCAGGTGACGGAGATCAGCGACGCGCCCAAGCTCGACAAGAAATACAAGCACGATATCGACGTCGTGGTGGACCGCATCGTCGTGCGTAAGGACATCGGCAACCGCCTCGCCGACAGTTTTGAAACGGCGTTGAAGCTGGCGGATGGTATCGCCATCATCGAGCTGGTCGACAAGGCGTTGCCCAAGTCGGAGACCGACGCGCCCAATCGCTCCAAGAACGACACCCACGAGCGCATCATCTTCTCGCAGCGGTTCGCGTGTCCGGTTTCGGGTTTCACCATCGAGGAAATCGAGCCGCGCCTGTTTTCGTTCAATGCGCCGGCGGGTGCCTGCCCGAAATGCGATGGGCTGGGCACGGAAATGAAGTTCGAAGCCGATCTCGTCGTGCCCGATACGTCGGTGAGCCTGGAAGACGGCGCCATCTGGCCCTGGGCCAAGACGGGGTCCACGTCGCCCTATTACGAGCAGACCCTGCGCTCGCTGGCCGAGCATTATCGCGTATCGATGGGGATCGCGTGGGAGCGCCTGCCCAAGAAGGTGCAGGACGCCATCCTCTACGGCACGGGCGATGAGGAGATCACGTTCACCTACGAAGATGGCCTGCGCACCTATCGCACGACCAAGCCCTTCGAGGGCGTGATCGGCAACATCGAGCGGCGCTGGCGCGAGACCGACAGCGAGTGGGTGAAAGAGGAGCTGACGCGGTATCAGGGCGCACACGCGTGCGAAGCCTGCAGCGGCTATCGCTTGAAGCCCCAAGCATTGGCGGTGAAGGTCGGCGAACGACACATCGGCGAGGTGACGCAGCTTTCGATCCGCGCCGCCAACCAGTGGTTCGCCGACGTGCCGGCGCGGTTCACCGCCCAGCAACGCGAGATCGCGACGCGCATCCTCAAGGAGATCCGCGAGCGGCTGCAATTCCTCGTCGATGTCGGCCTCGATTATCTCACCTTGTCGCGCGCCTCGAGCACGCTGTCGGGCGGCGAGAGCCAGCGCATCCGGCTGGCCTCCCAGATCGGCTCGGGGTTGACCGGCGTGCTCTATGTGCTCGACGAGCCCTCGATCGGCCTGCATCAACGCGACAACGCGCGGCTCCTGGAAACCCTGAAGCGGCTGCGCGATCTGGGCAACACCGTGCTCGTGGTCGAGCATGACGAGGACGCCATTCTGACGGCCGACTACGTGGTCGACATTGGACCGGGCGCCGGCATCCACGGCGGCCATATCGTCGCCCAGGGCACGCCCGATCAGGTGATGGCCAATCCGGCTTCGATGACCGGTGAGTATCTGACCGGCGTGCGCCAGATCCCGATGCCCAAGCAGCGCCGAACGCCGACCAAGGGACGCGCGCTGAAAGTGATCGGCGCGCGCGAGAACAATTTGCAGAACGTCACAGCGGAAATTCCGCTGGGCATTCTGACGTGCGTGACGGGCGTGTCGGGTGGCGGCAAGTCGACGTTCCTGATCGACACCATTTACAAGGCGGCGGCGCGCAAGCTGAACGGCGCGCGCGAGGCGCCGGGCGCGCACGATCGCATCGAAGGGTTCGAACACCTGGATAAGGTCATCGACATCGATCAGTCGCCGATCGGGCGCACGCCGCGTTCCAACCCGGCAACCTATACGGGCGCGTTCACGCCGATCCGCGACTGGTTCGCGGGGCTGCCGGAGTCCAAGGCGCGCGGTTATGGGCCGGGTCGTTTCTCGTTCAACGTCAAGGGCGGCCGCTGCGAGGCGTGCCAGGGCGACGGCGTCATCAAGATCGAGATGCATTTTCTACCCGACGTGTACGTGACGTGCGACCAGTGCAAGGGCCGCCGCTACAACCGCGAGACGCTCGAGATCACCTTCCGCGAAAAATCGATCGCCGACGTCCTCGACATGACGGTGGAGGAGGGCTGGGCGTTTTTCACCGCCGTGCCCTCGATCCGCGACAAGCTCGAGACGCTGGCGCGGGTGGGGCTCGGCTACATCAAGATCGGCCAACAGGCGACGACCCTGTCGGGCGGCGAGGCGCAGCGCATCAAGCTGTCGAAGGAACTGTCCCGCCGCGCCACCGGCCGCATGCTCTACATTCTCGACGAGCCCACGACAGGCCTGCATTTCCATGACGTGGCGAAGCTGCTCGAGGTGCTGCACGAGCTGGCCGACGCCGGCAACACCGTCGTCGTCATCGAGCACAACCTGGAAGTCATCAAAACCGCCGACTGGGTGATCGACATGGGGCCGGAAGGCGGCGACGGCGGCGGCAAGGTGGTGGCCGTAGGGACGCCCGAAGACGTGGCTGGGGTGAAGGAAAGCTACACGGGGAAGTATCTCAAGGAATTGCTGGGGCGGCGGGGGAATCGGCGGACGGAGCCGGTAGCGGGGGCCAAAAAGGGACGCGGCGCGGGTGGACGCAACGGCGGTGGTGGGAAGCGCGAGGCGGCGGAGTAGGGCTTTACGTCGCCACGTTTTGTGGATACAATAATGGAATTCGAATGGGATGAAACGAAGCGGCGAGCAAATCTCGCCAAGCATGGCGTCGATTTTATCAGAGCCCGAATGTTGTTCGATGGCCGTCCCACGTTGACGCGGCCGAGCAAACACATTGATGAGGTGCGCTGGATCAAAACGGGCTCGATAGACGGTACGTTTCTGACCACGATCTGGACGTGGCGTGAGGGCCGAGTTCGCCTCATTTCAGCGCGGAGGGCGCGACGTGAAGAAGAAAGAGCGTATCGTCAGATATACGGCTGAGCAGATCGACGAGATGATCCGACAAGGAAAGGATCAGACCGACTGGGCCAAAGTGAAATCCATGACCGATGCCGACATCGAGCGGCTCATCAAGGACGATCCGGATGAGACTATCGAATGGGGCGCGTGGGAGGTGGGGCTCCCACTGCCCAAACAGCATCTCAATCTGCGGCTGGACGCCGAGGTAGTCGAGTGGTTCAAAAAACAGGGACGGGGATATCAAACGCGGATGAATGCCGTGCTGCGCGCCTATGTCCGGGCGCAACGAGGGGTCAAGAAGGCGCGCGGACCCAACCGCAAAAGTGGCAAGCGGGAGGCGGCGGAGTAGGGGTTGAAACGTGAGTCTCTGCTGCCTGATCCATTGCTTCATTCTGTCGCGGCGGTGCAAGATCAGCGTCCGGCCTCGCGGTAACGCCGGATCACCAGGCTGACTCAGGAAATAGGTACTTGGGAGAAATACCCCACCGAGCCGAACCAAACAGGGAAATAGGATCATGACGAAATACCGATCTCACCTGCCCCAGCTCGACGGCGGTTTGTTCCTGACCGATGGCGGCATTGAGACGTGCCTCATCTTCCATGACAAGCTCGAACTGCCATATTTTGCCGCTTTCCAATTGTTGAAGGACGCGAGCGGGCGCGCATCGCTGCACGACTACTACGCGCGCTATGCCGAGATAGCGCGCAAGGGCAGTTTCGGTTTCATCCTGGAGAGTCCCACCTGGCGCGCCAGTTCCGATTGGGGCGATAAGCTCGGCTATTCCGAAACTGCTTTGGCCACGGCCAACTGTGATTCGATCGTGCTCATGCAGGAGTTGCGCAAAGAGTTCGAGACGGCGCGTTCGCCGATGGTCATCAGTGGGTGCGTTGGTCCGCGCGGAGACGGTTACGATCCTGGGCAGGTGATGAGCGTGCAGGAAGCGGAAGCTTATCACATTGCGCAAATACGCACCTTCAGCGGAGCCGGCGTCGACATGGTGACGGCCATCACCATGACCAACGCGAACGAGGCCATCGGTCTCGCGCGCGCGGCGCAATCGGCGGGCCTGCCGGTATCGATTTCCTTCACGGTGGAAACGGATGGTCGGCTGCCTACCGGACAAACCCTGCGGGAGGCGCTCGAGGAGGTTGACGCATCAACTGACAGTGGCCCCGCTTATTACATGATCAACTGCGCCCATCCCACCCATTTCCAGCAAGCGCTTGATGAGATCGGTGCGGCGGTGAAGCGCGTACGCGGTATTCGCGCGAACGCGTCGAGGCAGAGCCATCAGGAACTCAATGAAGCGCCTGAGCTTGATGACGGCGATCCAGTTGAGCTTGCCAACCAATACAGGGATCTGTGCCGACGTCATCCGCAGATCAACGTACTCGGCGGCTGCTGCGGGACCGACCACCGTCACGTTGCGCAAATCAGCACTGCATGCAGGCTAACTGCTTAGCTCCTTGCCTTCCGTTGCCGAGCCCTGTCCTACCGCCCGCGACGGGGGCAGGGGTTGCGGGTCGATGGCACGGGCCGTTGGGTTAGCAGCCTGTCGGACTTCGGTTCCGGCAGACTGGGGCGGCAAAGATCGCATTTTTTCGATACGGATGCGCCTGGATTGATCGTTGAGCGCCGTGCTGGATCATGTCGCGGGTGGTGTTGTGTACGCGCCCGGC
>JANOHP010000204.1:0-1709 GCA_031406575.1 Hyphomicrobiales bacterium | reverse complement strand
GGACGCGCGCCGATGGTGACAATCAACGCTAAGCCCTCCGATCCTGTCGCATAGGCGTCGACGGCCATGTCGCACCAGACGCATAATCCCGGGGCGTGGCCGCGACTGATGCGGGCGGCAACCGCTGCCGCCTATGTCGACGAGCGATCTGTTGATGCGTTCCGGCGTGCAGTGGGTACACTATGGTCTTCCCCTATCATTCTTGCCGGAAAGGGAGAACGATGGCTCAAGGAGGATCTCGACGCAGCGATCGATCGGGCATCCCGGAGACCGTCGACCGTCCGCGACGCCGCCGACGTCTTATGAAGCCGGCTGGCTGGCCGCGCTACATGATCGCAAAACGGCTGACCAACAGCCAGGTCGCCTGCTATTGGAATGCCCGCAAGAGCGATATCGAACGAGGCTTCACGTTGCATCGGGAAGCGCTGGGCCTCGACTACAGCTCCGCGATATCGAGAGCCAACCAGCTCAATGCCCATCTCGACGCGTGGCGAGATGGTCGCAAGTCAGACCAATCACCGGAAGCCTCACGACGGTTCGGAACGGTCGACTGGTGGCTCGAGGCCTATTGCCGATCTTCGGCATTCGATAAGCTCAAAGACCGCACCAAGCCGAGCTATCGCTACCAATTGAGGCTACTCGCCGAGATCGAGACGAAGACTGGCGATCGGCTGGGCACACTGCCGGCCAGATCAATCACTCCATCTGCGGTCGATAAGATCTACGAGGTGCTTCGGGGCGGCAAGGACGGGACCAAGCTGCGCCGCGCCAGTCACACCATCGATATTGCCAAAAAGGCCTGGACGGTGATCCAGCGCACACACCCACATCAGTTCGTGTCGTCGAACCCTTTCGTTGGTCTCACCCGCTTTCGCTCGACTGCCACGATCAAGCATGCGACCCGTGCGGAGGCATTCGCGCTCAGTGCGGCCATCAGAGAGCATGGCCACCCTTATCTGGCGATCGTGCCCCTGGTCTGCTTCGAATGGCTCCAGAGGCCGGAGAATGTCTTGGCTGGCCATCTGCGCTGGTCGGACTACAGGCCGCCAGAGCGGCCCAACCATGTCCGCATCGTTCATCACAAGACGGGCGAGGTGGTCTGGCATCCCTTGGAAGCTGGAAACGAACGCTTTTACCCGGAACTCGAAGACCTCATAGCAGGCCTGACCAAGGTCGCCATCCCGATCGTCGCCACGCCCGGCGACCGCGGCGCAGTGAGGCCATACTCGTTCTCATATGCCAAAAGGATCGTTCGCGAGGGGCGACGGGCGGCGGGCCTGCCGGAGCACGTCACGATGACAGCCTGCCGACACGGCGGGATGACCGAGCTGGGCGACGCCGAATTGACCGAACAGGGCGTCATGAGCCTGTCGGGGCACCGCTCGCCCGATGCCGCTCGCGGCTACGTCAAGAAGACCGACATCCAGCGCCTTGCCGCCGCCCGAAAGCGGCGAGCTTGGGTGACGAAATTAGAACACGCCCGGAACGAGAGTCAGAATGAGACCCCGATACGCGAGTCAGAATGACGCCAATGAGAACGTTTGTTCTCATTGCAAGCTATTGACCTGTCAACGATTTCATTGGTACCGCCTCCTGGTATCGAACCAGGGACCCCCGGATCACCAATCCGCGCCCTTATTCTGTTACTCGAGCGATGGCGGTTCGCCCTCGCCCGGCTCCTCGTCATCGTCGCCGTTGGTCGAGCCGTC
>JANOHP010000196.1:0-10922 GCA_031406575.1 Hyphomicrobiales bacterium | reverse complement strand
GGCTGGTCTCGACGCTGTCCATGACCGTGCAGAACGGTCAGCTGGTGGCGAGGCCGCTGGTTTTGCTCGTCGGCAGCTGAGAATGGGGGCCTGTCCCCACTTGCGCACCCGTTCCCCACACCCGTAAAATCGCGCCCGTGCCGATTCCGCTGGCCGAAGGCGTCGCCGACACGGTGCTTTCCGCCATCGGACGCGCCAAGCGGCCCGTGATCCTGGCCGGACCGCTGCTGTCGTCGGTGAAGGGCCGGGCGCTGCTGCGGCGGCTGGAAGATGCGACCGGCGCGCCGACCGCCGTCATCGAGAGCCCGCGCGGCGCCAACGATGCGACATTGGGCGCGTTCAGCGAGGTCATCCGGCAGGCGGACCTGATCGTGCTGCTGGGCAAGGCGCTCGACTTCACCGTGAAATGGGCGACCGGGCCAGGGTTCGCGCCGGACGTGCGCGTCATCGCCATCGATGCCGACGGCGCGTTGATCGCGCGGGCCGCGGCCGAGAAAGGCGCCAATCTGGAACTGGGGTGCGTCGCCGATCCGTTTGCGGCGGGCGAAACACTGATTGCGCGATCCGCGGGTGCCACGCGCGATAGCGGCTGGCTGTCGGCGTCGCGGGGCCTGATCACGGATCGGCCCGACTACATCACGACGGCGAAATCCGGCACCGCAGGCCGGCTGCACGGCGCGGAAGTGTTCAAGGTGCTGAAGCCGTACGTGGAGAAGGACCCCAACACCGTTCTGATCTGCGACGGCGGGGAGTTCGCGCAATGGTGCCAGAGCATCTTGCCGGTGAAGCGCCGCCTCATCAACAGCGTTGCGGGTGCGATCGGCAGCGGCATTCCGGCTGCGATTGCGGCGCGCCGCGCCGAGCCCAAGGCGCCGGTGATCGCGGTAATGGGGGACGGCACGTTCGGCTTCCACATGGCGGAATTCGATACGTCCGTGCGGCACGGCCTGCCGTTCCTGGCAATCGTGGGCAACGATGCCTGCTGGAACGCGGAGAGCCAAATCCAAAAGCGCGATTACGGAGCCAGCCGCATGCACGGCTGCGCGCTGCTGCCGACGCGCTACGATCAGGTCGTGGTGGCGATGGGCGGCCATGGGGAGAACGTAGAAAAGCCGGAACACCTGCAAGGCGCCATCGAACGGGGACTGGCAGCGGTGGCCGCCGGCAAGCCCGCGTGCCTCAACATCATGGTCGAAAGCATCGGCTCGCCTGTCATCCGCAAAGCCGGGTGAAGAGCGATAAAAGCCATATTTTTCCTGCGCAAAGCCTTGCATCCCGACGCACCGACACCCCATACTCCAGCGGCGCGTCATTCATCGTTGTGAGGTTCGTGACAGGTGGCGGCATTGTTTTCGTCCGGAGTAACGACGATGACCGAAGCTCAGAAGATTGCCCGCGCCAAGCGGCGCGTTGAAGTCCTCACAGGGTTCTACATCCACGCCGGAGTTTTTGCCGTTGTCCTGGCAGGGCTGTTCGTCATCAACATGGTGACGGATTCCGACTGGTGGGTGCAGTGGGTCTTGATCGGCTGGGGCATTGGCTTGGCTGCGCACGCCGCACTTGCCTTCGGCGGGTTGGGCGATCGCATTACGCAGTGGCAAATGCGCAAGATCTACCGCTTGAAGAGCCAGATGTAGGCGTCTGGCGAGCGCTTGTAGGGCGACCGGGCTTCTCCGGGCGTAGGTTGGGTCAAGGCCACTGGCCGCGACCCAACTGGTCTGGTTGTGCCGTGGACGTTGGGTCGCGCTGCGCTTGACCCAACCTACGTGCACAGCGCGTTAGCCGTGACCGATCATTCAACGACGCGGTCGCCGGATGCGCCAGACCGTGGCGGGGTCGCCGCGATCGAGGCGTTCGAGGGTGTCGAGCACGAGGAAGCGATCGTGCACGGCGAGCGCGCCTTCGATGAGACCATTCCAACCTTCGAAGACGGCCGGCGATAGGGGTGCGAGTTCGCGCATGAGGCGCCATCCCGTGCGGCGGACGGTGATCGAACCGTCCGGTTCTACTGAAGACTCCGCTGCGTCCCCTTCGCCAGCAGCCATAGCAACCATCCACGCACCGAACGCTCGAGCGTCGCTGCCGTCGATGCCGAGAAGGTCCGCCGTCTCGCGATAGTGTTGCGCACCGATCAAGCGGCCGGTGACGCGACCCAGGTGCGCGGCCTCCGCTTCGCCGAACAGTTCCGCCAGACGGGGCAGGCCGGAACGAATGTATTCCATCGCATAATTGCGCTCGGCCTTGGCGAGACGTTCGGCGGGCCAGTCGGCGGCGGGTAGCTTGGGCGCGGCGTCGAGATCGAACGGCGGTGGCATCTCGCCGGGTTTGAATTGCAGGCGCTCCTGGGGCGCGAGGTCGCGATCGTGCTCCAGGAAATAACCGGCCAGTCCGTGCTGCCCGTCGGTCGTCTGCGCCGTGCACACGAAGCCCAGACGCGGATTGCCCAGCGACACGCCGTTGTGCGCATACCAGCCGGCCAGCATGGCGCGCGACACCTCGCTGGGGATGCCGCAGATGGCCGCGCCCGGATAGGCCCAGCGCGGCGGCACGAACCGCACCCACGCCTTGCGCTCGGACTCGCGCATGAACTCGACGCTGACCCCACCGACGGAATTCGACAGGTAGTGATAGGCCGCGCATGCCACAGCGGGTGGCAGCCCATCGAGCCCGAGTTTGCCAAAGCTCGACAGGAATTTCTCGTTGTGCTGATGCCGGAACAGGTGGAACACCCACGTGGCCGCATCCGCCGTCGACCGCCGCGTGACGAGCGTCAACATGAGGCCGGTGAAATAGGCGTGATAGAGCCGCGCGACGGCACGCAGGGCGGAGGGGGAGGAGACAGGGAGTGCAGAGGGCATGCGGGTCCACCTCGATCGTGTCGACACGGATGATTTATGAAATGAGTGGCTTCCAGTACAAAGTCGGGTCAGGTTCACTGACGGGACGTCGTGGGCGAAGTCATAACTCAGATGGGGAGATGATCATGCAATTTTCAGTTCTCGCGATCGGTCTGGTAGCCGTCCTCGCCGCCACTGCGACGCCGCTGCGCGCGCAAACGCCATGGCCCACCAAAGACGTGCGCGTCGTGGCCCCCTTTCCGGCGGGATCGCCCGCCGACCAGATCGTGCGCATGATCGCCGATCCCCTGAAGGCCGTTTGGGGCCAGAACGTCATTGTCGAGAACACGCCCGGCGCTGCGGGTTCGGTGGGCGTCACGAAAGTTTCGAAGTCGCCGCCGGATGGCTACACACTGGTGATGTCGGGAGACGCCGCCATCGTCGTGAACGTCAGCTTGTACAAGTCCCTGCAGTACGATCCCGTCAAGGACCTGGCACCGATCCTTCAGATCGGGCGGACGCCCAACATTCTGGTCGTGAACAACGACGTGCCGGCGAAGTCCCTCCAGGACTTCATCGCCTGGGCGAAGGAGAAGCCGGGCACGGTCAAATTCAACAGCAGTGGCTACGGCACGTCGCAGCACATGGGCATCGAGCAGCTCAAGAAGGCGACCGGCATCGATATCGTGCATGTGCCCAGCAGAGATCAGACGGCGCCTGAAGTGCTCGGCGGGCATGTGCATGCGTCGTTCATGAATATCACGATCGCTTTGCCGCTGGTCGAGGCTGGTAAGTTGCGCGCCCTCGGTCAAAGCGGGGCAGAGCGGTCTGTCGTCGCAAAAGACATTCCGACCATTGCCGAGCAAGGGTACGCCGGCTTGAACGCCGTTGCCTGGTTCGGATTGCTCGCTCCTGCCGGAACGCCGGATGCGATCATCCGCAAAATACATACCGACACCGCGAAAATTTTGGCCGACGCCGAGATCAGGGCGAAGCTGACACAGCGCGGATTTCAACTCGTCGAGAGCAACCCCGATACGTTCTCGGCGCTCATCAAATCCGAGATTCCGCGCATCGCGGAATTGATCAAGCAGTCGGGGATCAAACTCGATTGAGCTGATGCGTTACTCAAGGGGTGGATCGCAGCCGGTACGGTGAAGCCAGCGGGTGCCGAGAGCACGACCCGAAAACCGCGACGGGCGGTTACCCGCGTGGTTTTCTCGACGTGCGCGTGGTGATCTGGCCGCTTTCGGACTCGGCCCTCACCCGCTCACGATACAGGTCGAGCTGTTCGACCGCATGGGCGTTGGCATCCTCCCGACTATGGGTGCCGCGACCCTGCAGAAATGCCCACTGGTTGAAGCGGATAAAACCGTCCAACTTCTCCGTCACAGCCACCATCGTCGGTAAGCGTCCTTGATCGAGTTGTTCCTCGATGTAGGTCAGCCACATCTCGGTAATGCGTCCCTTGCGCTCCTGCTCGCCCGGCGCCAGGTCATTGTTGCCGATTACCGCATCTTTCTGGGTCGGACCGCGCCTGCCGGCATAGTACGTCAAGCCCATGTCCGGCCGATCGGCATCAGCCCGCTCGAGAATGAGCTGCGGAGCTGTTTTGTCGGCCGCTGCCCAGAGCAGCTTGTTTTCCATTCCCATGAAGAAGTTGCGCGCACTCTCACTGGACCCATCGTAGTCGGAACACAGGGTGCAGAGCTGCAGCACTTCTCGATAGGAATTGCGGATTGACGAGCGGATTTGCCGCGCGATCGTCTTGAATTCGTCCAGAACGTCGGGCTCACCCCGGTTCATCAGACGCTCTTTGTCGACGTAAAATCCCTTCGTGAGAATTTGGAATAGTTTGTCCGTGGCCCACATGCGAAACAGGGTGCCCTCGATGGACCCCACACGATAACCAACCGAGATCAATACGTTGAGATCGTAATGGTCGATGTCCCGCGCCACATCACGAGCGCCCTCGCGGCGAACCAATCGGAATTTACGATGAGTTGCCTCGGAATCTTCCAACTCACCGTCGGCAAATAATCGCGCAATGTGCTCGCTGACGGTGTGCTGCTTGACGCCGAACATTGCAGCCATCTGCCCCTGAGAGGCCCAGAAGGTGGCGCCTTCATAGCGGAGTTCGACGCGTGGACCGTCCTTTGTCTGGTAAAGAATGAACCTATGCCCACTATCGTCCTCGACGAGGGGGACGAGATCCGATTTGTCCTTGGGCACTTCCATTTGCGACGATTCACTCGCCGTGAAACGTCCTACCGCTTCGTCGACGTTCGTGATCAACGCCTTTTCGTTCTTATTCCTGGGCATACTTTGGGCGCCTTGCACAAAGCCAGAATCGAAAACGGCAGGATAACGCATCCTGCCGTTTCGGACGATCCATTCATCGGTGATCTCACACCGCCGTCGTCATCTTCGTGATGATGTCTTCGAAGACGTTGTCGGCGATTTGGCGCAATTCGGCGTCGGTGCGATCTTGGATGGGGTGAGGCACCCACACGATCGAGGGTTCATAGCCCAGTGATTTGGCCTGGACGTCCGCGGCTTGGACGAACGCTGTCGTGGCGACGATGGTCGCGGGAATTCCAGTCGTGTCGAAATTCGATCCGTCGTGCAGACTGCACGTTGTACAAGAGCCTCAATCCGCGAGGCCGATGACCGCTGCCTGCACCTCCGCCATCATCTTCGCCTTGACGTCGCTGGCGACGAGCCGGCTGGGCGTCGGTTTGGCGTAGCGGCGCACCGTGATGCCCCGCTGCGTCAAACGCTCATCGAGGCGATTGAGGAACACATCGCCACGCGCCTTGCCGATATCGAGAAGGCCAACCGTGACGCCCTCGAGACTGGGGGGGCGTGCGGCCTTCTTCCGGGCGATGGGCTGATGCTCGCCCGTCGGGTCGAGCAGAATCCGGTTTTCCATTCAAACTGCCTCCTTCGGTTCGACGATCGACACTTTACCGACGTTCGACGGCCACGTACTCGCGCTGGACGGGGCCCGTGTAGAGCTGACGCGGACGGCCGATCTTCTGCTCGGGGTCCTCGATCATCTCTTTCCACTGGGCAATCCAGCCGACGGTGCGCGAGACCGCAAACAACGGCGTGAACATCGACACGGGGAAACCGATCGCCCGCAGCACGATGCCCGAATAGAAATCGACGTTGGGATAGAGCTTCTTTTCGATGAAATACTCGTCCTGCAGCGCGATGCGCTCGAGTTCCATGGCGACCTTCAGCAAGGGCTCGTTCTTGATGCCGAGGAGGTCCAGGATCTCGTGGCAGGTCTGCTGCATGATCTTGGCGCGCGGGTCGTAGTTCTTGTAGACGCGATGGCCAAAGCCCATCAGGCGCACGGTCTCGTTCTTGTCCTTCACGCGCATGACGAAGTCGGGGATGTGGTCGACCGAGCCGATCTCGTGCAACATGTTGAGCACGGCCTCGTTGACGCCACCGTGCGAGGGTCCCCACAGGCAGGCGATGCCGGCCGCGATGCAGGCAAAGGGATTGGCGCCCGACGAACCGGCCAGTCGCACCGTCGACGTGGAGGCGTTCTGCTCGTGGTCGGCGTGCAGGATCATGATGCGGTCCAGCGCGCGCGCGATGATCGGGTTGACGACGTAGGGCTCGCACGGCACCGCAAAACACATCTGCAGGAAGTTCGATGCGTAATCGAGGTCGTTGCGGGGATAGATGAAGGGCTGGCCGACGGAATATTTGTAGGCCATGGCCGCGATCGTGGGGATCTTGGCGATCATGCGATGCGACGCAATCATGCGATGGGTCGGGTCGTGAATGTCGGTGCTGTCATGGTAGAATGCCGACAACGCGCCGACGACGCCGCACATGACGGCCATGGGGTGCGCATCACGGCGGAAGCCCGAGTAGAAGCGGGTCAATTGCTCATGCACCATCGTGTGATTGGTGATGGTGGCGCGGAAGGTTTCGCTTTCCGCCTTCTTGGGCAGCTCCCCGTGCAGGAGCAGGTAACAGACTTCGAGAAAATTGGAGGTCTGTGCCAGTTGCTCGATGGGGTAGCCGCGATAGAGCAGAACGCCCTCTTCGCCATCGATGTAGGTGATTTTCGACGAGCAGTTGGCCGTCGACGTGAAGCCCGGATCGTAGGTAAAACAGCCTGTGTCACGGTAAAGGCGCGCCACATCCACGACATCGGGCCCAATCGAGCCAGAGCGTACAGGCATCTGCACCTGCTTGTTGTTGATGATCAGCGTAGCCGCCCTGTTGGCGCCGTCCTGTGCGTTCATCGCTCGTTCCTTCGTCAGCTCGCCGGCTAGCCGGGGAGCGCCGCTGCGTCCCCTCTCCGTCCTGCCCCGTTTCGAAGTGTAGCATACTCGATATTGCAAAGCAGCATAGCGCGATCGAAAAGGGGCGACTCGGTGCGGGAAGCTAAAGCCCAGGCGCAGCCAAGGGCAAGCTCTATCGTGTCGGCTTTGAGCCCGCCCCGGGGCGGCATCGGGTTGGCGATTCAGTGGCCCCACATTTCATCAGCGAAACGGAACCACGGGTCGGGGTGAGCGTTTTTTTTCAGAAGTGCAATGCTCCGACGTCAGATCATATACACTGGCTCCAACCGAGGGTAGAACCCCTTGAACTCATGAAAAAAATGATGGGTCCAACGGTACGGTGCCGTACCGACTGGAATAGCGACGCCTGCCAAGATCAATCCGTGCCCGTGGAAAATCAACGTTTTGCGGGATCGAATGCTCTCATCATGGCTCCTCATGTCTTCTCCATCAGCCGTTGCCAGCAACCGGGTGCTCGACGCCCTGACCCGAGAGGATCGCGCCCTTCTGGAGCCGAGCCTGCAACCCTTCGTGATGTCGGCTGGCGACGCCCTGTTCGAAGCCGGCGAGCCGATCACAGCCGTATTTTTTCCGCTTGTGGGGCAGGTTTCGCTGCGAATTTCCGCCGAGGACGGCAGCGAGGTCGAGAGTGCCTCGATCTGCAGCGATGGTGTGGTCGGCCTCGGCGGTCTGCTGGCGAGAGATGTCTCCTTTTCACGGCAGAAGGTACAGATCTCTGGACGCGCGCTGGTGGCGCAGCGCAATTCGTTTCTGACCAGTGTCCAAGCGAGCGAAACGCTGCGCCGCGTGCTGGCCGCCTATCACGATGCGTTTGCCGCGCACATGCTCCAGTCCGTGTTCTGCCAAGCCCAACACCGCGCGCATCAAAGGATTGCCCGTTGGCTTTTGACGGCTTTCGATGCGGTGATGGACGCCCCCCTGCCCTTGACGCAGGACATGGTTGCCGGTGCGCTGGGCGTGCGACGACCCACAGTGACGATTTCACTGCGCTGGATGGCTTCGAGCGGCTTGATCGAAGTGGGGCGTGGTCGCATCGCGGTGCTCAATCGGGCCGGTCTCGAGCGGCAGGCGTGCCCGTGCTACGCGATCATCCGGGGTGGGTACGACAATATCCGCGGTCTGAACTGAGGTCTGCGAAATGATGCCCAAACTGCGCCTGCTGATCGTGGATGACGAACCGATCATCGCGCTGGAAATCGCCAGTATCGTGCAGGACGCCGGCTGCCACGCTTCAGCCGTCGTCAACAGCATCGACGCTGCGCTGGCGGTCATCGACCGAAACGGGTGCGATGCCGCCATACTGGACGCCAATCTTCGCGGCAGCAGCGCGGCCCCCATTGCCAAGCGCCTGCGTGCATCGGGGCTGCCGTTCATCGTCGTCACCGGGTATTCGCCAGATCAGATCGGCGATTGGGTGGGCGACGCCACCGTGCTCACCAAGCCCTTCGATGTGATTGAGCTGATAGCCGTCATCTCGAGATTGGCCAAAGATCAGATGAGCCATTGCGCAGTGCAGTGAGGCTACCGGCCGTCATGCCGTTTGCGGCTCGCGCGGCGCCGTGCGCAGCAGGCAGGCCAACGGCACCGCAAGCGCTGCCGTGAACGCCATCATGTAAAAACAATTGACGTAGCCGATCATGGCCGATTGGCGATGCACCTCCTTGGAGAGGAGCGCCAGACCCGTGGCGGTCTCGGGGCTCCAGGACGTCGGCAGGCCAGATAGAACGAGAGCCTCGCGATAGGGTGAAATGAACTCGGCCATGCGGGAATAATTCATCGAGGTGGAGCGCACGAGCACGAGCACGGCCATCGAGATGAACAGGCTCGAGCCGAAGTTGCGCATCATCGTGAAGACAGCCGAACCTTCGGTGATCTTGTGCTTGGGCAGCGTCGTGAACGCCATCACCGTCATGGGCGTGAAGGACACGCTTTGGCCCAGGCCCATGAGCAAATGGCTCCAGAAGATGGCGGATTCGTTCACGTTGATGTCGAACTGCGCCATCCAGTAGCCGCCCAGCGCCTGTATCGCCAAGCCCGATGCAATGGCGGTGCGCGGCGCGATGCGGGTCAACTGGGCGATGAACAGGAAGGCGATCCAGTTGCCCAATCCGCGCGCCGCGATGAGCGAGCCGATGACGGTGTCGGGATAGCCGCGCAAATCGTGCAGGAGGCTCGGAAACAACACGAGGCTCGTGAAATTGAGCATGCCCATGACGAACGCAATCAACGTGCCGATGGCGAAGTTGCGGTCGAGCAGCAGGCGCGGATCGAGAAACGGATTCTTGGCCGTGAGGCAGTGGGCGATGAAAATCCACAAGGACAGCACGCCGACGAAGGCCAGCAGCGTGATCTGCTGGGAGTCGAACCAGTCGAGGCGCTGGCCGCGATCGAAAATGAGCTGCGCAGCGACGATGGCGGTGGACAGCGCCAGAAAACCCACCCAGTCGAACTCCACGGTCCTGCGTTGTGTGTAATCGCGCAGCGCGAACCAGATGCACACCAGGGTGCAGATGCCGGGCGGCACGATCATGAAGAACGCGGCGCGCCAATTGTAGGCCTCCGTCGCCATGCTGCCCAGAATGGGCCCGACGACTGGCCCGAACACCGCACCCACGCCCCACATCACCAGAGCCGTCGCCTGCAGATGGCGCGGGAAGGTGCCCAGCAGTATGGCTTGGCCCATGGGCATGATGGGCGCGCCGAACGCGCCTTGCAGCACGCGGGCGAGGATGAGGGTTTCGAGGCTGTTGGCCAAGCCGCACATGAGCGAAGCGACGGTGAAACCCAGCACCGTGCTGAACATCATCGTGCGCCAGCCCAAGCGCGCGGCCAGCCAACCCGTCATCGGCGTAGCGACGGCGGTGGCAACGAGGTTCAGCGTGATGACCCAGGAGATTTCGTCCTGCGTCGCCGACAGCGTGCCGCGCACCTGCGGCAGCACGAGATTGGCCAGCGTTATGGTCATGCCAAACAGCATGTTCGACAACTGAACCATCAACAGGATCAGCCATTGCCGTCCAGTCATGCTGAAAAGACCGCCTTGCGCGGCTGTGGCGGTCATTCGACGACGTTTCCTCGTTCGCCTGCGGGGTCCGGTGACCCTCTCGGGGCGAATCTATACCAGATCGGTTCGCGCGGTGGCGGTCTGGTTATGCACGGCTGGTCAGACTTGTCAGCGGGGCGACCGGAGGGTCTATTGTGCGAGAACGCGCGCGGCGCCGAACAGGTTCGCAGACGCCGGCTGGGGAGGAATTCACCGATGATCGAGCAGACACTGGACATCAAGACCAAAGACGGCGCGATGGAGACGTTCGTCTGCCGGCCCGACCGCGGCACGCATCCAGCCGTTTTCCTGCTGATGGATGCGCCCGGCATTCGCGAGGAGTTGCGCGACATGACGCGACGGCTGGCGACGACGGGGTATGTGGTGCTGCTTCCCAACCTCTACTATCGGGCGGGTCGCGATACGATGTACGGCCCCGATGTTCTCGTGCACGGCAGCGCCGAGCATGGCCGCATGCGCGCCGTGCGCACCAAGATGACGATCCCGCCCGTGATGGACGACGTGGCGACGATGATCGATTTCGTGGACGGCTATGAAGGCGTCAAGCGCGGTCCCGTCGGCGCGCACGGCTACTGCATGAGCGGGCCCTATGCGCTGGCGGCGGCGGCGCGGTTTCCCGATCGGGTGACGGCGGCGGCATCGTTCTACGGCACGTGGCTGGTCAGTGATGCCGTCGAAAGTCCCCATCTC
>JANOHP010000185.1:0-8083 GCA_031406575.1 Hyphomicrobiales bacterium | reverse complement strand
GCGGCGACAAGGCCCTATTCGACAAGCACCGTCACCTGCTCGACGCGATCGGCGATTCCGTCGACTACATCGGGCCGATCGGTGCCGGCACCGTGGCCAAGCTCGTGCACAACTGTGCGCACTTTTCCGTGCAAATGGCGCTGGCCGAGGTGATGACGCTCGGCGTCAAAGCAGGCGTCGAGCCGCTGGCCCTGTGGAAAGCGGTGCGCCGGGGTGCGCTCGGCCGCACGCGCACGTTCGACCGGCTGGGCGACCAGTTCCTGGCCAATACCTACGATCCCCCCTCTTTCGCGTTGAAACTCGGCCACAAGGACATGACCTTGGC
Organism: Hyphomicrobiales bacterium; assembly: GCA_031406575.1. Taxonomy (GTDB): domain Bacteria; phylum Pseudomonadota; class Alphaproteobacteria; order Rhizobiales; family Hyphomicrobiaceae. The sequence goes on along the minus strand of JANOHP010000185.1, from coordinate 7,758 downwards.
GACGGCGCTGGGCCGCGAAATCGGCGTGCCCATGCGCGTCGCCAACATGGCGCTCGCCGAAATGACCGAGGCCATGAACCGGGGTTGGGGCAACCGCGATTCCCGCTCGCCGATGTTGATTCAAATCGAGCGCGCCGGCGTCACAATCGACGTCGACCGCGCCAAAATTGCCGCCGCCCTCGAAGAAGACCCGCCGTACAAGGGGTGAGACAATCCGCATGGCTGATCATGGTCCCATTCCCGGCCTGACCGGCGTCGAGCACATCGGCTTGACGGTGCCCGATATCGAAGTAGCGACGCGTTTTTTCGCCGAGGTGATCGGGGCCGAAACGCTCTACGATATCGGGCCGTTCGAGCGGCCCGACGATTGGATGGCGGCGCATCTGGCCGTGCATCCCCGCGCGCGGATCAACAAGCTGCGCGTGCTGCGCGTCGCCAACGGCCCGGTGCTCGAGCTGTTCGAGTTCACCGCGCCCGATCAGCAGCGCGCGATACCCCGCAACTCGGATTTCGGCGGCTGGCACATGGCGTTCTACGTCGAAGACATGGACGCGGCGCTGGTCGCACTACGCGCGCACGGGAGCGACATCCAGAGTGGTCCCGTCGAGATGACAGAGGGGCCCAGTGCGGGCCTGTCATGGCTCTATTTCAAAGCGCCCTGGGGCCAGCAACTCGAGCTGGTGAGCTATCCCGGCGGCATCGCGGCCTACAAAGCGCTGCGCCGCGACATCTGGCGGCCGCAGTAAATACCACTTGCACGCCCTGCGCCCTGCTGACCGTTGCCCGCGAACTACTCTTTCTCCGCCTTCAATATGTCACGCAGGTCGGTTTTCAGCACTTTGCCGTAGTTGTTTTTCGGCAGGCTTTCGACGAAGCGATAGCCTTTGGGACGTTTGAAGCGGGCGATGTTGTCGAGGCAGAGCTGGTCGAGATCGGAGCCCGATACGTTGGTTCCGGGCCGGCGCACGACATAGGCAATGACCTCCTCGCCCCAGTCGGCATGCGGACGTGAAACGACGGCGCACTCGAGCACGTCCGCGTGGGTCTGCAGAACTTCCTCGATTTCGCGCGGGTAGACGTTGGAGCCGCCCGAAATGATCATGTCCTTGGAGCGGTCTTTGATCGTCAGGAACCCGTCCTCATCCAGGCGGCCCATATCGCCAGTCCACAACCAGCCGTCGCGCAGTGACTTGGCGTTGGCTTGCGGGTTCTTCCAATAGCCCTGCATGACGCAATCGCTGCGCGTGGTGATCTCGCCGATCTCGCCGGCGGGCAGCTCAGCGCCCGCGTCGTCGACGATGCGCACCGCCACGCCTGTGCGTGCGATGCCGGCCGATCCCAGCCGCGCCTCCCAGTGGGGATGCCCGTCATCGACGTGCATCGCTTTCGACAGCCCGGTGATCGTCATGGGGCTCTCGCCCTGGCCGAAAATCTGCGACAGCTTGGGGCCGAATTGCTCGAGCGCCCGCTTCAGATCGGCGACGTACATGGGCGCGCCACCATAGGTGATTGTTTTCAAGTTGCGCGTGTCGATGCTGCCCGCGAGTGGATGATTGATCAGCCGCGTCAGCATCGTGGGGGCGGCGAACATCGACACCTTGGGATAGCGCGCCAGTTCGGCGAAGATCCGGTCGGGCTCGAAGGAGCCGGAAATGATGACGTTGTGGGCGCCTTTCAGCACGAACGCCAAGCCATCGAGGCCCGAGCCGTGCGACAGGGGGGCGGCGTGAAACTTCGTATCAGTGTGATCGATGAAGTCGATGTCGGCGTAATAGCTGAGCGTCATGAACAGCAAATTGCGGTGCGTGAGCACGGCGCCCTTCGGCCGGCCCGTCGTGCCGCTGGTATAGAACAGCCAAGCTTCGCGCGTGGGATCCGGCGATGCATCGGTGACGGGCGTGCCTTCGAGCAGAGCCGCATAATCGCGTGTGCCCGTCGTGATCAGCGGCGGTAGCGACGTGCCCGCCGGCAGTTCGGACAAGCGATCGAACTGGTCGGGCGTGACGATGCAGAGCTTTGCTTCCGCGTTCTCGAGGATCCAGACCAGTTCTTTGGGATGCAGCTTGTTGTTGATCGGTACGGCGGTGAGGCCCGCGCGCCAGATGGCAAACAGCACAGGGAAAAATTCCAGGCAATTTTCGACCCAGATGCCGACCCGATCACCGGCACGCAGACCATGCCTCGCGCGCAATCCGCCCGCTATGCGCGCCACCTGATCCTCCAGCTCGCCGTACGTGAGCGTGCGCCCCTCCTGCGTGACGGCAGGCGCATGGGGCAGCGCGCGAGCCACCGAACGCAGCGTCAGTGACACATTCATTTGGTGGACCTCCTGTCGAACTCAGGCCGCGCCCCGCGTCGCCCAATCAGCCACCCGATGCAGGAACACCAGGCATCGCTCGAGTTCGGCAATGTCCACGAACTCGTTGGGCTGATGAGCCTGATCGATATGGCCAGGCCCGCAGATCACCGACGAGCAACCGGCGGCCTGGAAGTGGCTCGCCTCCGTGCCGTAGGGCACCGCATAGGTCTCGTTCTGCTCGGCCAGTTTCAGCGCCAGCGTCGTCGCCTCGGTATCGTCTTCGCTCGAAAACGGCGGTAGCACGCCCAAGGTCGTCGTCTCGATGGCGCAGTCGGGCCACACCGCACGCATGTCGGGCAGCAGCGCGCGCTCGGCAAACGATTGCAGATCGCGCGCGATCCCCAGCGCATCGGTGCCCGGCAAGGCGCGCACGCCCCAGGTGAACGAGCACGTCGGCGGAATGATATTGTGGGCCACGCCACCTTCGATGCTGCTGACCGTGATCGAGGCATAGGGTGGATCGAACCGCACATTCTGGTGGCGCGCCTTCAAGCGTTCCTCGATGCGTCCCAGTTCCTCGATCAGCTGCGCCGCGATCCGGATCGATCCGACGCCGAGCTGCGGTTTGGAGGAATGGGCATCCTTGCCCGTGATATCCGTGCGGAAGCGGTACCCGCCCTTGTGCGCATCGACCACCTGCATGGTCGAGGGTTCCCCGACGAACACCAGCCGAGGCTTGGGCAGCGTGTGCCCGAACTCCGCAATCATCGGTTGCACACCCGTGCAGCCCACCTCTTCGTCATAGGACAGCAGAATGTGCACGGGCATGCTGAGGGGGCGTGCTTTCAGATCCGGCACCATGGCCAGCACGCAGGCGACGAAGCCTTTCATATCGCAGGTGCCGCGCCCGTAGAGGCGCCCGTCCCTCTCCGTCACCGTGAAGGGATCGGTATCCCAGGGCTGGCCGACGACGGGCACCACGTCCATGTGCCCCGACAGGCCGATGCCGCCGTCACCGGCCGGACCTATTGTTGCGAAGAGGCTCGTGTGGATGCCATTGTCGGCCGGCACGAACCGGCTCTCGACCCCATGCCGCGCGAGGTAGTCCCGCACCCATTCGGCCATGGGAATGTTGGTCTTGTGGCTCGTCGTGTCGAAGGCGACGAGGTGGGTGAGGATCTCGCGGACGTTCGACAAGTCAGAAGCGGGCATGCGGGGCTTTCGTGTTGCGTTGACGTCAGGTGGAAGGCTCAACCGGCGACAACAATGCCAGCCCGAGCGACCACCCCCGCAGTGTCCCATCGGCCGCGAGCGTTGTCACCCGCGATCTCGGGAGCGATCTCGGGAGTGGGGCGGCCGGGGGGCGGGATTTGACCCTCAGCCGTTCCAATCACCTTCCCCCCTTCCACACCCCACACCCCTCACGCCGGATGCTCGCGCGGTGCCGTCTTGGCCCCCGCCATCACATCGGCCCGCGTGCCCACGTGCGCCGTATGGCTCCCCGGCACGATATCGAGCAGCGTGCCGACGTCGCGCGCAGCGGCAGCGATTTCCGCCGTCGTAACGCCCGTCTCCACGCCGCATTCGTTCAGCATGTGCACGATATCTTCCGTCGCGAGGTTGCCGACCGAGGCGATCGTCGTGGGCATGGCGATACCGCCGCCGATGCCGCAAATGGCGCCTTCGATGAAGCTTGCGCCGGCATCGAGCGCCGCCAACACGTTGGCCGTGCCGGTGCCGGCGAGATTGTGCACGTGGAAGCCCACCTCGATATCGGGAAATTTGCCGAGCACGCGCCCGAACAGCTCGCTCACCTGCCGCGCGTCCTCCATGCCCAGGCTGCCGGCGAGGTAGTAGCGGCGGATGCCGGCATTGCGGAACTCACCCAAGATCGACAGCACCCGCTCCCAGGGAATTCGCCCCTCGTAGGGGCACCACATCGACATGCCCAACGCCATGACAAACGACACACCGGCGCGCTCGACGACGCGAAACGTCTTGATGCCCTCCGCCACGCCTTCGTCGAGCGTCATGTTCTGGTTCTTCTTGTTGTAGGCCTCGCTGAGCGTGATCAGCCCCAACAACTCGTCGAGCTTGCAGGGCAGTGCCCGCTCGGCACCGCGCGCATTGGGCACGAGCCCGCGATAGACGACACCGGGGCGCCGGGTGATGCGCTGGCACACCTCCTCGGCGTCCTTCAACGTCGGGATGACGCGCGGGTGGGCAAAGTTGGTCACCTCGATGACGGGCAGCCCCGTCGCCGACAGCCGATCGATCATCGCCACCTTGGTGTCGGTCTCGATCCAACGCGGAAACGACTGCAAGCCATCGCGCGGGGCGACGTCGACGATGGTGGTGCGCGACGGCAGATGAAGGGGCATGGGGGGTCCTCGAGCGGTCTGGTGCAGGGATAGGGCAGCGCGATCCAGTTTCTTCAGATCTCCACACCGGCCGCCTTGACCTCGGCTTCCGTGAAGCCCAGCCGGTCGATCAGCACCTCGCGGTTGTGTTCGCCCAGGCGCGGACCGGGCGCCGTGATGCGGCCCGGTGTCTGCGAAAACTTGCCCACGACGTTCTGCATCTTGATGGGCACGCCCAGTTCTTTGTCCTCGAGCGTGGTGACGTTCTCGCGCGCGATAATCTGGGGATCGGCGCAGATTTGGGCGATATCGTTGACGGGCGCGATCGGTGCATCGACGGCGAGAAAGCGGCGTGTCAGCTCGTCGAGATCGTATTTTTCGATGGCGCCTTGCAGCACTTCGTCCAGCGCCTTGGCATTTTCCAGCCGCTTGCGATTGTCGATGAAGGGCGCCAGTTTCACGACCTCGGGGATCTCGAGGGCTTGGCAAATGCGCTCGAAGGTCGATTGCGCGGATCCCGCGATCGACACCCACTTGCCGTCTCTGCTGCGATAGGTGTTGCGCGGCGCCGTGAACGGCAGGCGACTGCCCTGGCGCTGCTGAATTTGGCCGAGCTGATCGTAGTCGATCACCTGCGGCCCGAGCAGCGTCAGCAGCGTCTCGTAGATGGCGAGGTCGATCACTTGGCCTTTACCGGAGCGCCGCTTCTCGTGCAGCGCCGCCGAGGCGAGGAACGCCGCCATCAGACCCGTGGTGGAATCCGCCAGCCCGAAACCGGGAAGCAACGGCGGACCGTCGGCTTCCCCGTTGATGTGCACGAAACCCGCGAACGCTTCCGCCAGCGTGCCGAAACCGGGGCGTTGCGCATAGGGGCCTGTCTGCCCGAAGCCGGTAATGCGCAGGATGATCAATCCCGGATTGAGGGCGTGCAGCACGTCGGGTCCGATGCCCCACTTCTCGAGCGTGCCCGTGCGATAATTCTCGACCAGGATATCAGCGTCCTTGATCAGTCGCTTGACGACCTCGACGCCGAATGGGGTGCGCATGTCCGCCGTCACCGATTTCTTGCCGCGACCCAAAATCTTGAAATAGAGGCCGACGCCGTTCTTGTTGCGGCCCCAATAGCGCACCTCGTCGCCATGACCGGGGCGTTCGACCTTGACCACGTCAGCCCCGAAATCGGCGAGAAACATGGTGCTCATGGGGGCTGCGAGAAAATTCGAGATATCGATCACTTTGACGCCATCGAAGGGCATCAGACGGGGGCCAGCGGCGGTTCCATCAGCGGGGTGTGCGGTCACGGTCGGTTTCCTCTCTGGGCAGCGTCGGCGGTGGCGCAAGTGCTAGGGCGCGGCTGCGGGCGCGTCAATGTCGCGACAACACTCTGGCGGCCGATGGGGCGATGATCTAAGACGCTGACACGTGGTCGACCCTCCGCTGAGCCCGGAGGTAGTGGCGACCCTCACCCCGTGTCCCGCCGACCGAAGGTCTGCTGTCCCATGAAAATCGGCCTCTTCATCACCAATCAGCAGCGCCTCGATCGCGACATGATGAGCGCGCTCGACGAGCAGATCGCCATGGTCCACCACGCGCGCGACCGCGGCTGGGACACGCTGCTGACAGGACAGCATTACCTCAACGAAGGCGACAACCAGCAGCTCCAGTTGGTGCCGTTCCTCGCGCGGCTCGCCGCCGAAGCGGGTGAAATGACGATCGGCACCGGCATTCTGCTGCTCAACCTGCACAACCCCGTCTACACGGCCGAGACCATCGCCACGCTCGACATCATCGCGCGCGGCAACTTCATTTTCGGCGTCGGCCTGGGTTACCGCGACATGGAATTCGACGCCTTCGGCGTGCCCAAGGGCGAGCGTGTGGCGCGGTTCGAAGCCTATCTCGAATTGGTCCAGGAGCTGTGGACTGGCAAGCCCGTCTCTTACGACGCCTTCGGCTGCACACTCGACAACGTCGTGATGAACGTGGCGCCGATCCAAAAGCCGCGTCCGCCGATCTGGATTGCGGCCAACAACGATCCAGCCGTGCGCCGCGCCGCGCGCCTGTCGGACGCGTGGTTCATCAATCCGCACGCCACGCTCGACTCGCTACGTCGCATGATGGTCGTTTATCGCGACGAGCTGGCCCTGTGCGGCAAGCCGTTTCCCAAAGACCTGCCCGTGTTCAAAGAAGTGTTCTGCGCCAAAGACCGGCGCACCGCGATCGAGATGGCAGCGCCCTATCTGGGCGGCAAGTACCGCGACTATGCCAAATGGGGCCAAGACAAAGTGATGCCCGACGACGCCGACTTCGGCCGTTCGTTCGAGGCGCTGACCGAAGGCCGGTTTATTTTGGGCACGCCCGAGGACTGCTATCGCCAGCTCGAGCCCTATTGGGCGGAGCTGGGCTGCAGCCACCTGGTCGTGCGCACCAACTGGGCGGGCATGCCGGCCTCGCTGTCGCTCCAAAGCATGCGCTTGATTTCGGACGAACTATTGCCTGCGCTGCGCAAGGTCAAGGTGCGAAAGTTTTGAGTGCCACGCGGCGCCCGGATCATCCAATTCTGCCCGTCAGCCGATGGGTGACGCGGCGCGCTCAACACACTTTCAACGTCACCCCCGCGCAGGCGGGCACCCACGACACCTCGAATGGAGGTGCTGTTTCGCGGACCCGTGCCGTGGGCCCCCGCCTGCGCGGGGGTGACGTGGAGGGTGAGGCTGACGTTGTGAACCGAATGGCCCCGCCCGCCGCGCCCGAGGATCATTTGCAGCCCAGGGCCAGATAGGCTATCACACCCTCGAGCCCGCACCCGTAGCTCAGCTGGATAGAGTGTCGCCCTCCGAAGGCGAAGGTCGTAGGTTCGAATCCTACCGGGTGCGCCAGATTTTCCTGAACCGACTAGCGCAACGATCCGAGCGGAGCTGAGCTGGTGACGAGTGAATCCCTCATGACCACAGTCCGACTTCATCGCGTGTTGGCGACCAAACCCGAAAAGGTCTACCGGGCCTTCCTCGAGCCCGATGCTCTGGCCCAGTGGTTGCCACCGCACGGGTTCACCTGTCGGGTTCATCACATGGACGCGAAGGTCGGTGGCACGTTCCGCAT
>JANOHP010000178.1:0-3144 GCA_031406575.1 Hyphomicrobiales bacterium | reverse complement strand
CTGCGGAATGCCAGTCGCGCGCTGGTAATCGACGAACGGCCGGCTGAGCGTGTCGAGCACGCCGGCCCGCGTGAAGCGCACGATGGTGGCGAGCGCCGGCACCGCGAGCGTAATCGCCGGCAGCGCCAAGTGGGCCAACGCGCTCCAGAACCTGTCGGGGCGGCCGGCGAGCAGGGCGTCGATGGTCATGAAGCCCGTGATGGCCTTCGGTGGAAAGCCCGTGATACGCCCCTGCAAGGGCAGCAGCCCGAGTTTCATCGCAAACAGCAACTGCAGAATCAGCGCCAGCCAAAAGCTCGCGATCGCCAGTCCCGCCACCGATACGATCCGCAGGCCATGATCGACGCCGGAATTGCGCCGGGTCGCGGAGACAACACCGAGCGGAATACCGAACACGACGGCGACCAGCATCGCCGCAAGCGTCAGTTCGATCGTCGCCGGCAGGCGGGCCAGCAGGTCGTCGGCGACGGGTCGCGTCGTGAAGAGACTCGTGCCCAGGTCGCCCTTGATGAGTTGGCCGTAGTAATCGACCAGTTGCACCAAAAGCGGTCGGTCCAGGCCCAGCTTCGTGCGCAGCAATTCGATCTGGGCGCGGCTGGCCGTCTCACCGGCGATCAGGGCCACCGGATCGGAGGGAACGATGCGCGAGATGAAGAAGACTACCGCAATCAGCCCCGCCGCCGTCGGCACGAACCAGAACAGGCGCTTGGCGATCAAGGCGAGGATGCGCATGGGGTCAGCATTACTCCCTGTCGGACACCCGTGCTGACGCCAGCCTCGCCTCGCGCCGGTTCGATTATTCGTAGTAGGCCGTCCGCATCTCCTGGGCATTGCCGATCGGGCAGAACACGATGCCGCTCAGGTTCTTGGAATAGGGACCATACCACTTGGTATTGTAGATCCACAGCCCCGGCGCGTCGTCGACGACGATGCGTACCGCTTCCTCGTAGAACTTTGTCCGCTCGGCCTGATCGGTCGATTGCACCGCCTTGTCGAGGAGGTCGTCGACCTTGGGGTTCTTGTAGTGGTGGGCATTCTTGAAGGTGCCGGCGCCTGACGAGTGGAACATCTCTCCAATCCAATTGTGTGGATCGGCGTAGTAGGTCGAGATCCAATAGACCGAGATATCCGGCGTCGTCTCCGGCTTACCGAATCGTTCGACGATCGTCGGCCACGGTGTCCCCACCACCTTGGATTGGATGCCCATCTTCTGCAGTCCGTTCTGGAACAGCTGGGCCGCCTGCTCGCTCTGGGCAAATCCGGTCAGGAAGTGGATCTCCAGCGGACGGTCGACCTTGGCCGCCGCTTTTGCCAGCGAGGCCTTTCCCTTCTCGATATCGAACGAGTAGCCTTTCACATCTTTCGGAACGCCCCAGATGGTGTTGGGCAACGGCGTCGGATTACGCTCGACCTGACCGCCGAGAATGTTCTTGTTGAAGCCGTCGTAATCGAACGCCTGGTTCAGCGCGCGGCGCACATCCGGATCGTTCAGCGGCGCGCGTGTCGTGTTGAACTGCATCATCATCACGCGCATGGACTCGGCATCGAGCACTTTCGCCCGGCCCGACTCCTCGATGCGCTTGAGCTGATCCGTCTGTAGATAGCCGCCGATGCCGTTGAAGTCGCCTTTCATGAGGCCGAGAACGCGCGTGTTGGTGTCCTTGACGCCGCGAAACTCGATCTCGTCGATGAACTTCGCGCCCCAACCCTTGAAATGCTGCGCATTACGCGCGGCGACGAAGCCGACCGCCGGGTCGAATTGCGAGAGCTTGTAGGCTCCCGATCCGGCGGCGTTCTTCGACATCCAGGCCGCACCCCAATCGCTGTTCGTCTCGTTCTTTTTTACGAGCGCCGTATTGACGATGTGAATTTCGGGCACGATCGACAGGAAAATCGCCGATGGCTTCTTGAGCGTGAACTCGACGGTGGTGTCGTCCACCGCCTTGGCCTGCCCCGGATCGATCATCGTCTTGAACAAGGATGCAGCACCCTTACCGAGCGCCAGGATGCGCTCGAGCGAGTAGACGACGTCGGCCGCCTTTACTTCGCTGCCGTCGTGAAATTTGACGTCTTTACGCATCTTGAAGGTGTAGGTCAGCCCACCATTGCCGATGCTGTGGCTCTCGGCGATCCACGGCTCCAACTTGGCCGGATTGGATTGCCAGCGCATCAGACCGTCATAGAGGTTGAGACGTACGGCGATGCGGCCGACATCGAAGGCCGCGTGCGGGTCCATCGTGTCGTAGTCACTCTCGTTGGCAAAGACGAAGCGGGACTGCGCCAATGCCGACGGCGCGACGCTCCCCATGAAGGCGAGGCTCGCGATGCCTGCCAGGACAAGGCGGCGCGCAACACTGCTACCGAGCGATCTCAGACCTGACATGCATCCCTCCGTTGAGCTTCAACGATACACTGAACGCTGGTCCCACGCTCGCAAGCAGGCGGGTTCGCGGACCCAGCAGACGGTCCATTATGGTAATAGTGCTCAGAAATACTCTGGCGAGGCAAGCAATCGACCTGGGCAGAAATTGTCCGAGATTTGCGCAGGCCGCATCCACCACCCAACCGGCGGGTGGCGTTGCTTCTCATTCACCCTGCTCATTGAACCCACACTCCAGTCCCTCGAACTGGCGGGATTGGCCATGCCGTGATCGGGATCACGCGAGGGCTGTGACGGTGGCTGTTTGCAAGTGTTCCTTGACCGGTCGCTTTCGGGGGTAGCGCGTGAATGGTTTCTGGACCCGCACAACGTTGCGAGTGACCCAAACGGGAACAAGCGTCGAGGCGGTCCCGTCCCCTCACCCCGACGCGCTGCACTCGACGGGGAGAGGGGGGAAGTGGCGCGTCCCATCGCCACACAAATCCCCTCCCCCCATCGGCTGCCCTTCGATGGGGAGAGGGTTAGGGTGAGGGGCAGCAGATTTTTCCGACGTCGCGGAGGGGTGCCCCCTGTTGCACTCACCGCGTCATTTTCATGTCGATACAACCGTCGAAACCTTTCTGTGCATTCGAAAAAGAGGGGTGCGCGGAGCGGCGCGACCTCACTCTTTGCGTTTGGATTGGATGCGGCTTCGCCGCTCCACGCGCGCATGACGGGGGTGGACCCCCTTTATCGACGGCCGGCTCCGCGAATGCCGCGTGCAT
>JANOHP010000176.1:0-1920 GCA_031406575.1 Hyphomicrobiales bacterium | reverse complement strand
GCAAGAAGGACATGATCCTGACTGCCGGTTTCAACGTCTATCCAGCCGAGATCGAACGCGTGCTTTGCATGCATCCCGATGTGGCGCTCGCGGCCGTTGGCGGCATTGCCGACGAAGCCAAAGGCGAGCTGGCGAAGGCCTATGTCATTCTCAAGCCCGGCGCCAAAGCTTCACGGGAGGCTCTCGTTACGCATTGCCGCGAGCATCTCGCGGCCTACAAGGTTCCGAGGGCCCTGCAGTTCGTCGCGTCCGTCCCGACGACGTCCTCCGGCAAGATCATGCGCAGGATGCTCAAGGACGTCGATGACGGCACGGTCGACCTGAAGTGAGCGCGCGTAAACGGCGACGTATTTCTCAGGTTCATTGAGATGTCTCAGGCAAGAACGGGGTTGGCATGATGGAACCCAGACTCGGCAGCAAAGTCGCCAAGCACATCACTTCGGCAGAAGTCGCCGGTCTCGTCACCTCGGGCATGTGGCTCGACTATGGGTTCGGTGTCTGCCAGCCGGATGTGTTCGATAAGGCTCTCGGGGCACGGGCGCTCGAACTGAGGGGCGTGAAGATCCGCAGTTGCATAACGATGCGACCGCGCGCCCACCATGAGGTCGACCCCACCGGCGAGCATATCCTGAGCCTCAGTTGGCACTTCGGAGGCTATGACCGCCGCCAGAACGATGCAGGCCGGTGTAACTACCTTCCTCTCAATCTCGGCGAATGGCCGGATCTCTATCGGCGCTTTGTCGATCGCGTAGATATCGCCGTATTCCAGGTCTGCCCGAAGGACGAAAACGGCTTCTATAATTTCTCTGCCGCCGCCTCGTATCATCGCGCCCTCGTCGACAAGGCACGTATCGTGATTGTGGAGGTCAATCCGAGCCTTCCATACTGTCACGGACAGGAGAATTCAGTTCACGAGACCGAGGTCGACTTCATCATCGACGGCGACGGCCGGCCTGCCGCCGAGCTTCCCGAGGCCATCACGTCGGATGTCGAACTGGCCATAGCTCGACTGATCGCTGCTGAGATCAAGGACGGAGATTGCCTGCAGATCGGCATCGGGGGATTACCGAACGCCGTGTGCCGAGCGCTGGTGCAGGCGGGCGTCAAGGACCTTGGCATCAACACGGAGATGATGGTCGAGGGCCTGATGGAGTTGGTGAAGGCCGGTCGCGCGACAGGCGCTCGCAAGCAGGTCGACGTCGGCAAGGCGGTCTACGCATTCGCCATCGGCTCGGGGGCACTCTATTCCTACATCGACCGCAATCCGGCGTTCGAGACGCGCGCCGTAGACTATACGAACCTGCCCCACTCCGTTGCGCGCAATCACAACGTCGTCGCCGTGAACAGCACGGGCCAAATGGACTTGCAGGGACAGGCCGCTTCGGAGTCCTCTGGTCACCGGCATTTCAGTGGCACGGGCGGGCAACTGGGTTTCGTGCGTGCCGCCTATCAATCGAATGGCGGTCGCGCGTTTCTGTGTATGCCATCCACGCATGAGAAAGACGGCGTCCGCAAGAGCCGTGTCGTCCTCGATCTGCCGGGCGGCACGATCGTGACGGTCCCGCGCACCGACGTCATGTACGCCGTGACCGAATACGGCATCGTTTGCCTGAAGGGAAAAGCCGTTGCGGAGCGGGCGAAAGCGATGATCTCCATCGCTCACCCGGATTTTCGCGAAGAATTGGAGCGCGAGGCCTTCAGCAATGGGCTCATTCCGCGCGCGTTCTATTAAGTTACCGTCCCGAAATTTGTTGAGTCCCGAGAATCAGTTGTGATTCAGTCTGACCGTGCGCGTGATTCGCGGGCGGTGCGGAATGTGGACGGACGATAACCGAGCGACCTACGGGCGCAAGAACAGCCGTTATCCGAGCGATCTGACGGACGAGGAGTGGGCGTTGATCGCGCCGCTGATGCCGCCTG
>JANOHP010000122.1:0-18396 GCA_031406575.1 Hyphomicrobiales bacterium | reverse complement strand
GAGGCGGCTGCCTGTTTTGTCGAGTTCGAGATAGCGGGCGAGTTCGTCCCTCAATTCCTCGAAAGTGGTTTTGATTCGCGCATCGCGAGACGGTGACGAATAGATCTCCCAATCGCCGGTGGTCGCGTAGATATTCCGAGGCAATTTGGCGGGCTGTGGCCGGCGCGGAAATCCGGCCTTCACGGCCTTGTCGACGGCATCGACGCGATAGCCCAATTCGCGGCACAGTTGGCGCATCAGCACGCGGGTTTCGTCGAGCGGATCGTACTTGAAGCCCGGATAGGCGAGCCGCAGCCGAATGTAGTCGTGATAGTCGACGGTTTGGCCGTCGACGGCGAACTCTCCGGCTTTCCAGTTGGCTTTGCGTGGTGTCTGATTGCCGAAGAATTGCTCGTCCGACCAGTCGGGCAGTTCGCTGTCGGACTTCAGAACGATGCGGCCACCGAAAAAGCTTCCATCCGGACCGGGCTTGGCGCCCACGAGCGTCTGTGGCCGCCAGCGCTTGAAGCCTGCGCCCATCGGCGGATCGGCGCGTGCGAAATCCCGACCGAAGATGCCACGCGTGAGCGAATTGTCGGGGTGGGCGTCGATGTAGTGGATGCGGCCGTCGTCGGTGACTTTATAGACGATGGCGATATGGCCGTCCGGATCGAAGACGACGGTGCCCGCCTTGATGCTGTCGCGGCTGACGCGGACGGGATAGTGGTCGTTGAGGACCTTGCCGGCGTAGGCCGGGGGCATGCGGAATTGTTCCGTGTTGACCGACGTACTGAGCACGGCGAGCGCGAAGCGCAAATCGGGACCAGGGCCGACGATGTCGTGGCGACGCAGGGTCTGATAACCCTGCAAACGCGAGTCGTGGCCGACTGTGCGCGGATGATGCCCGATTTGAATCGGAAACGAGAACGGCAAGCCGTTCTGCCAGGCCCAATAGGCGCGCAGGGTGAAGGGCAGGTCCGCGCAGTCGGCGAAGAACGTCATGTTCGGCGGACGGCGGGCATGAAACTGCGGATTGGCGATCGCGCTCGTCAGGCAATCGTGCACGTTGCTGCAGTCACTGTCGCCGATTTGGCGAATGAACGCCTCGAAGCCGCTTTCGTCTTCCGCCGACCAATGGGTCTTGGTGATCTTCCAGCGCCAAGGTCCATTCGTTGGCCGCAAGCCGGCGGACGCAGACCCCATCAGTTGTTTCGAGGAACCAGCGGATGCCCGGCTTCCTCTGGCGCGCCGGCCGTTGTGATTGGACGAAATGTCGGCGCTGGCCAATTGCACGGAATTTTGGAGCGCCCCCGAACCGTTCGATCGCCATGGTGGCCATGTATCGTCGGCGTCGGCCGAGGACGCGCACACCAAGGCAACGAGAGCCACCACCAATAGACGCACGCGTTATCCCCGCTTTATGTAGACCCAGCGCCCTTGCGCGAGACCCGATGGCCATCGTCGATTCGGCAGAGGCCGACCTCGTAGTCATTCGTCAGGTTCGTTCACGCTGGCAAGATGCTTGCACGTCGCGCAGCTTGGTTGGCGAGGCTGAACCCACCTTCGAGAAGCTGAATTCTCCCGCAGTGTGTCTTGGTGGTCACGCGCGTGCGGGAAGCTACGCACCCGGTCGACTTATCGCGACCGACCTTGGCGAAATGGTGTTGGGGAGGGTGCGATGTCGCCTGCGACGACAGGGTGCGGCACCGTGGTCGCGAAACCGTCTGAGCGGCTGCCGATGTCAGTCGCCGACGACGTTTCCGCCCACGTGACGCGCATGGCCGCGAAACTCGGCAATCGCTTCGCCGCTGGACGTTCGCACCGCCACATCCCAAATGCCGCTGCGTGCAGCCGTGTGGCGTTCGCGCGCCCGTGCCACCAGCCTCTCCCCGAGCCGGCCGGGGGCGACGAACGCGATGTGGCAGTTCTGCGCAGCGCTGCGTCTATTGCGGGTCTGGCTGGCGATCGACAGGGCCGTATGGGCGAGGGTGAAAATATAGCCGCCGTGGCAAACGCCGTAGCCGTTCACCATCGTTCCAATCACGGTCATCGAAACCGTCGCCGTGCCCGGTCCGACCGCGTCGAGTGCCAAATCGAGCTGACGTGCGGCCTCGTCGTCGTTCCACAACGCCTCGGCGCAGCGTCGCGCCAGCGTCTCTGCGTCCTCGGCCATCACCTCAGGTTCCGCGACCGGTGAAGGCGGGCGGACGCTTGCCGAGGAAGGCGGTGACACCCTCGACATAGTCGGGAGAGGCGGCCGCCCGGCTCTGAAAATCCCGCTCGAGGGCCAGTTGCGCGGTCAGATCGTTGCTGTGCGAGGCGTTGAAGGCCTGCTTCTGCAACCCCAGGCCATAGGTGGCGCCCGTCGCCAAGCGTTCGGCGAGCTTGCTGATCTCCACATCGAAAGCATCGTCATCGACGGCCTTCCAAATCATGCCCCACGCCTCGGCCTTTTCCGCGCCCAGCGGTTCGGCGAGCATGGCGTGCCCGCGCGCGCGCGCACCGCCGACCAAGCGCGGGAGGAAATAGGTGCCGCCGCAATCGGGCACCAGACCGATCTTGGCGAAGGCCTGCAGGAACGTCGCCGACTTCTTGGCCACGACGATATCGCAGGCGAGCGCCAAGCTGGCGCCGGCCCCCGCTGCAATGCCGTTGACGGCGGCGACGATGGGTTTGGGCAACGCCCGCATGCGTTCGATCATGCCGTTGTAGCGCTCCACGACGGCGCCGATGTCGGGCTGTGGTCCACCCGCGCGGAACACCTCTTCGCCCAACTCCTGTCCGGCGCAGAATGCCCGTCCCGCCCCGGTGAGCACGACGACGCGACAGTCCGCATCGCGCTCGGCGTCGGCAAGGGCCGCCATCATGGAATGGTAAACGGCCTCGCAGAGCGCATTGAGCTTGTCGGGGCGATTGAGCGTCAGGCGCAGGATGCCGCCGGCTTTGCTGCTGAGGACGGGCTGTGTCGTCATGGCGTGCTCCACGGAATAAATCGCGACCCTGCCGGCAATGTGCGCTGGCCCGCCGCGACACTCAACCCTGGTGGCCCAATCGCCGATAAGGGGGCGGAGATTTTTAATGACGGCACGAGCAGTGGCGGGATGTTCGGTGTAAGGAAGCATACACACTCTTGCCGTATTGACTTGTGAGCTGTGATCACGTCATGATCACACATGACGCGGGAGTCGAACGCCGACGGTCTGGAATACCTCTTGGACCTGCATCTCTCGAAGATCGGGTATGACAACGGTTACTGGGTCACTATGCGCATAGTCGAAATTGCGCCCGACTCTGGGCGTCCATTCGGGGTCCAGTATTCACTTACGCTGCACGATGGCAAGGATGACCGCGTTCTGGGTTTCGACAACTCCCATTCGATTGACATAGCGACAGGCCCAGCGCGAAAATCGAAGCGTCCCGACGCATTCGACCACATCGATCGACGCGGCCGGAATTCGATACCCTATAAATTCACGACTCCATACAAACTAATAGAAGATTTTTTCGTTGCCGTGGACGAGGTTCTGAAACAGGAGGGCATGCTGTGAACAATCGTATTTTGTATATCGGCATCGCGTCCCGAGAGGAAATCCATAAACGGATGCTCGAGATCGCGAAGGGGGTTCGCCAGCATATGCCGGACGAGCCGAAGGTGTGGTTCACATCGGCGGAAGCACTAGCGCGTGTGTTTTCAAAAAAAAACATGTTGTTGATTGAGATGATCAGGCACGCGGAACCTTTGTCTGTCACAGAACTCGCGGAGCGGGTTGGACGCGCCAAGACAAATGTGCTGCGCTCACTCAAGACATTGCAGCAATTCGACGTCATTGATTTCCAGCAGGGCAGTGGCAGTCGAAAGGCGCCACGGCTACGCTACGACGATTTCAAAGTCGAGGGTCATCTTGGCGGATTCACACCGAGTAAAGTCGCTTGAGGACGCTGAACGTTTCTCAACTGAACCCGATCTAATCGGGTCAATTGCAGTGTGCGAGGGCGGCGACACCTCTAATTTCCAATTCACACCGAAGGCAGGCGCCGATCCGGGCGCGAGGAGGCCGACATGCGTTTGACCGCAAACCAGATCGCTCAATACGACCGCGACGGTTTCCTGCACTTTCCCGAGTTTTTCTCAGCTACCGAAGTCGCGGCCCTGCGGGCCGAAGTCGCCCGCGTCGGCCAGATCGAGTCGGAGCTCGTGGTGCGGGAGGGCACGGCCAAGGTGCCGAAGGTCATGTTCCGCCTGCACGAGCCCGATGGTCCGACCGCATCGCCCGCGTTCAACGCAGCCGTTCGACTGCCCCGCACGCTGGGCCTCGCTCAGCAACTCCTGCGCGACGACGCGCTCTACCTGCACCACACCAAGGTCAACATCAAAGCCGCCATCGAAGGGTCGATCTGGCCCTGGCATCAGGATTACGGGTCTTGGGCCAACGATGGCATTCAACGCCCCGACATGATGACCCTGATGGTGGGCCTCGACCCTGCCGCCGAGATCAACGGCTGCCTGTACTTCCTCCCCGGGAGCCACAAGCGCGGCCGGCTCGACCCCTACTTCGATACGTCCACCGCCTACAAGGTCTGGTCGATCACGCCAGCCGACATGAAAGCCATGATCGCCGAATTCGGTGACCCCGTGCCGATTACCGGCAAGGCGGGCGCGGTGACGCTGTTCGACTGCAACCTGCTGCACGCGTCCGGCCACAACCTGTCGGCGTCGGACCGCTGGCAGGCGTATTTCTGCTACAACACGGTCGCCAACCGACCCAAGGACGTCGAGACGCCCCGTCCCGACTATGTGCGTTCGCGCAATTGGGTCCCTCTGCAATCCGTCGCCGACGATGCACTCGCGCGAGCCGAGGCGATAATGGCCTGACCAGGGCCCTTGAAAAAAAATGGCGCCAAAGTTATCCCCGCGTACTCGAGCGGGGGTATAGTGGGCGATCGATAACGAACCGCGAAACGAGATGCCCGATGATCACCGACCGTCAGAAAGCCTTCCGGCAGGAATATCGCTCGCGCATCATGGGGTTTTATGACGGCTACCTGCACATCGTGATCATTTATGCGATGGGCGCGGCCGCCTTCTTCATTTACCTCCAGCACCTCAGCGCACCCACATGGCTCGAACTGCTGGCGATTCCGCTGACGTTTCTGTTCACGAACCTGTTCGAGTGGTTCGTGCACAAGCACATCATGCACCGGCCGATCCCGATCAAGGGGCTGCGCGCGGTTTACGAGCGCCATACGCTCAACCACCACCAGTTTTTCACGGACGAGGAAATGCGGTTTCGCGACCACAAGGATTGGCGCGTCACGGTGTTTCCGCCCTATGCGCTGGTCGTGTTCATCCTGATGTCGATTCCGGGCGGCCTGATCCTGGGCAACGTCTTCACGCCCAACGTCGGCTGGCTGTTCATGTGCACGACGACGGGCATGTATCTGATCTATGAGTTCATGCACTTCTGCTGCCATGTCGATGAGAACTGGTTCGTGCGCACCTGCCCCTTCGTCAACACGGTACGGCGGCACCATACGGCCCACCACAATGCGCGGCTGATGATGGAGGTGAACATGAATCTCACCTTCCCGATCGCCGACTGGCTGTTCGGCACGTCGGACCTCGATCGCGGTCTGATCGGGCACATCTTCAACGGCTACGACACGCGCCACCTGCGCAAAGATCTGCGCGGCCAGCCCAAACGACCCGACGTGGCCGCAGCGGCCCCCATGGGGAATTATTGAGGGGTCTCCAGTGCGCGCGAGACCGTCGTTTTCGAGGCCGCAACGCGTGAGCCATCACCCCAAGCTCGCCAGCCGCCCGCCGTCCACCTCGAGCACGGCGCCTGTCACGAACGCGGCGTCGGGTGCTGCCAAAAACAGAATCGCAGCAGCCGCGTTTGCTGGCGTGCCGACCTTGGTGGGATCGATCTGCTCGGCACCCGACTTCACGTTCGGATTGCTCCACAGCATCGGCGTGTCGATGGCGCCCAGCCGCACGGCGTTGACGCGAATGCCGCGCGGTTTCAACTCCACGGCCAACCCGCGCGTGAACGCCTCGAGGCCACCCTTCGACGCGGCATAGGGCACGACTCCGGCACTCGTCGACAGCGCATGCACCGAGGAGACGTTGACGATCGCGCCACCGCTGACCATGTGCGGGACGCCATGTTTCGCCAGCAGGTACGCGGCCTTCAGATTGACATCCATGACCTGATCCCAGTCGGCTTCCGCCAGCTCCAAGATCGGCGTGAACGTCATCGCTGCAGCGTTGTTGACGAGGATGTCGATACGCCCGAACCGTGCCACCGCAGCCTCGATGATCGCGGGTATGTCAGCGGACCGGCCCACGTCGGCAGCGATGAACACGGCGCTATCGGGCGTCGTCGCATTCAGGCGCGCGATCGTTTCAGCGCCATGCGCCACGTTGCGGCCCACGACCACCACGCGCGCACCCTCGGCGACGAACCGCTCCGCCGTCGCTCGTCCCACGCCGGAGGTGGCACCCGTAATGATTGCGACTTTGTCGTCCAACACCATGCGCGTGCGCCCCTCGACCGGTCCGGTGACGAGGCCTGCTCGCAGGCCTCGCAGGCATCAACCTGTCGGGTGCGGGTGGGTTCCCAGACCGTGGAACGCGCGGTCCCTCAGCCGATTGCCTTGGCGACAGCGCGCTTGGCCAGCACGCCGATCAAGTGCGCGCGGTAATCCGCCTGAGCGTGGATGTCCGAGAGCAGATTGTCGGCGGGAACCTTGATCCCGTCCAATGCTGCCGGCGTAAAGGTTTTCGCCAATGCGGCCTCCATCGCGGCGACGCGGAAGACACCCCCTTGCCCCGCTCCGGTGACGGCCACGCGCACGCCTTGCGGACCCTCGGAGACCATCACGGCGACGAGGCAGAAGCGCGAGGCCGGGTGGGGAAACTTCACGTAGCCTGCGCGCCTGGGAACCGGGAACTCGACGCCAGTGAGAATTTCGCCGTCTTCCAGCGCCGTCGTGAACAGCCCGGCGAAGAAGTCGTCGCCCGCAATCTGCCGCTTCGACGTGCGCACCGTTGCTCTCAGGCCCAGCACGGCGGCTGGATAGTCGGCGGCCGGATCGTTGTTGGCGAGCGAGCCGCCAATCGTCCCACGGTTGCGCACGTGCGGGTCGCCGATGCCGCCGGCGAGTTCCGCAAGGGCCGGGATGGCGGATAAGATGCCAGCGTGCGCCGCAACGGTGGCGTGCGTCGTCATCGCGCCGATGCTGATCGATTGCGTCGTCGCCGTAATTCCATCGAGGCCGGGCACACCTGCGAGATCGATCAAATCCGTGGGACTCGCTAGGCGCTGCTTCAACACCGGGATCAACGTCTGTCCGCCCGACAAATAGCGGGCCTCGTCTGCTGATTTGAATTTTGCAGTCGCCTCGTCGAGGCTCTTGGCGCGCGCGTAGGAAAACTCCTTCATGGCCGTCAGCTCCTCGCGTGCATGGCTCTGGCGCCGGTCATGATGGCGTCGACGATGTTCTGATAGCCCGTGCAGCGGCACAAATTGCCTTCGAGGCTGCGGCGCACTTGCGGCTCTGTCGGGGCCCGATTGGCCTCGGCGAAGGCGACAGCCGCCATGATCATGCCCGGCGTGCAAAATCCACATTGCAGGCCGTGATGCTGCCGAAACGCCGCCTGCATGGGATGCAGCGTCTCACCGTCCGCCAATCCCTCGATCGTCGTCACACTGGCGCCATCGGCTTGCACGGCCAGCATCGTGCAGCTCTTGATCGAGCGGCCATCGACATGCACCGTGCAGGCGCCGCACTGGCTGGTATCGCAGCCGATATGCGTGCCGGTGAGGCCCAGTGTCTCACGCAGCACCGCCGACAGCAGCGCGTTGGGCGCGACCTCGACCGACTGCGCCGTGCCGTTCACGGTCAGAGCGATGGTTGGCATACGGCGTAGACTCCCCAGCGGTCGCGTGCCTGACCTCGTGCCGCCAGCGCGTCGTCGTAGCGCGGATCGAACCGAGATGAGGATGTGATCTGCCCCGACGTTAGCGGCTACCACCGCCGCTGCCAACCGGGATCACGGAGGGGCGGTTGTTCTCGCCATGAAGTACCCGTAGCGCAATAGCGATAGCCGTATTGCGCCGAGCCACAAGCTCCATCGGCCAGGTAGAGGTCGTGGCGGCGCAAATACGCCAAGGGGCTCTTGCGCCCGACGAGATGAGGATTGACGCCACCCTCCCGAATGGGATCGTTTGTCGGGTCGTCGCGGGAACCTGCCCCATCGGGTCGGCGCGCGACCGAGCCAACGGAGGCCAGTGCATGCTCCCCGCCGATACCAGCTTCATCACCGACGAGGCCGCACTGCGGGGCCGCCACCATGCCCCCATGAGCCGGGCGACCGACAAGGTGCTGTCCGCCCTCGATATCCATTGCCGCCGCATCATCGCGCTGTCGCCGTTCTGTATCGTCGCCACCCAAGGGCCCGACGGCGCCGACGTGTCACCGCGCGGCGATCCGCCGGGGTTCGTGCGCATCCTCGACGATCGCACGCTGCTGCTGCCCGACCGTGTCGGCAACAACCGGCTCGATGCCATGCGCAATCTGCTGGTCAACCCGCGCATCGGCATGCTTTTCCTGGTGCCCGGCATGAACGAGACGCTGCGCATCAACGGCCTCGCCCGCATCACCGACGACACCCGCGTGCTGGCAGACTCGGCCGTCGAAGGCCGCGCCCCGAAGATCGGTCTCGTGGTCGCGATCGAAGAAGCCTTCCTGCATTGCGCCAAGGCGTTCGTGCGCTCGAAACTGTGGGATCCCGCCCACCACATCGACCGCAGCCAAGTGCCGAGCTTCCCCGAAATGCTCCTCGACCACGTCCGCGGCCTCACCCCGAGCGAGAACGAGCGCCAATCCCAGGTGATGGCGGAGCGGGGACTTTATTGAGAGGGACGAGTGGCGATCAATGCCGTGTGCCCGAAAAGGCAAACGCCGGAGCGAACTTCGGGACGGCGCCCTGGGGTTTCTCCATCGGTTCGGCGTCCGAGGTTTCGGGCTCGTTCCCCGATCGTGTATCGGGCGGAAGGGTCGCGGCGGGATCACGCTTGCGCATGAACAAAACCGGGATTTCCAGGTCCAACACGGGTGTCACGACGCCTTGCGATGACACCTCGTAACCCAACGCCGCAAAGTACTCGACCGTCATTTCCGTGGCGCGCGTGGTGATCGTCTGGAAGCCGGCGGCGCGCGCCCGCGCTTCCGCATCCCACACCAAGCGGCGACCTAGTCCGAGCCGCGTGAACAGCGGATCGACGAACAGCGAGGTAATGCGCGCGGCGCGGCCGTGGTCGTCGCTGGCAATCCATCCGCAGGTGCCGACGATGTGGCCGTCGACGATCGCGACGCTGATGTTCTGCTGTGCCAGCTCTTCGGTGTACTCGGGCGTGGCCAGATGGGTTTCGAGGGTGGTGGCTGCCGCATCGTCGAAGAGGATACCGGCCAGCCGTTTGAAAATGCCGCCGTGGAGCTGCCGAACTGCGGACCAGTCGTCCAGTCCCACCGCACGTAAGTGCGTGTTGTCGGCGATGCCGTTGGTCTTCGGAGACCAGTCGTGAGCCATTGTCACGTACTCTCACTCGTTCGCGCACACCCCGTGGGGTGCGAGCAAAGCGTACCACTCAACGTTGCACCTGCCGACCCGATGCCGGGGCGACAGGTTCGGCCCGCCGATCGCCGCGATCGGCGGGGGAGGGCGTATAGTCGGTCTGCTTGCAGGAACAGCCTTGCACGTATTCTTTGCGATAGCGAAAGGCCGTCTTCAAGCTGATGTAGGGCGAGTTGGTGCGTGCCGATACGGCTTGCTCCATCGTGCCACCGGGGTTCTGGTGGTAGAACAACTCGGCGGGTGCCGCGCACTGCGTCTGACACACGTCCATGTCGCGCTCGAAGTGATTGGTCAGCGTCGAGAAGCTGACCGGGAAGAAATAGCCGTCGCATAGGCGCACACACACGGTTCGGTAGGTGGCGAACGGCAGCGCGCCGAAGTCCGATCCGCGGGACGGCCCCGTATCCTCGTCCTGCCACAGCGAGGAGAAGGGTCCCGAATTTCCACGCCGCGCCGCTTCCTGCGAATAGATGGCCCCGCAGCTGTTGCGCGCCAGGTCGCGGACGATGTCGTCTTCGTATGACCGTTCGCGCGAGCCAAGGATCTGCTGCCGTTGCGTGTCGAGTTCGGCCAGTCGGCGCTTCGATGCGTCGACCTGCGTCGCCAGATCCACGCATTTCGGCGTCCGCCGCAGCGACTTGGAAAACAGGAAATAATCGTAGCAGTCACCCTTCTCGAGCTGAGCTTGGCCGGATTGATGGCTGCGATCGACTTGACGCAACTCGGCCTCGAGTTTGGGGAGCGTGTCACGCGAAGCGTTGCCGCGCTGGCGCTCCATGACGAGCCGCTGCTCGAGCTGTACACAGATGGGGGCTTTGTTGCTCTGGGCACCCGCGCCGGGTTGCGCGAAGGTTCCGGGGCCCGGACCCGGAGGCGGCGGATTGACGCCCTGTCCGGGGCCTGGTGGCGGTGGCGGCTGGCCAGGACCGCCCCGGTAGACGGGTTCGCGAGGCACGGGCGGAGCGCGTTGCGCCGGTGGCGGCGAATCACCGCCGCCCGACCACGGCCACCAGCCCTGCGCTTCGACCGACTGTGCCGTGCCAGCCAGCAGCGCCAACCCCAGCGTGGCCACGCACAGCACCACGGCGGCGAAGCCCCATAGGCCGGTTTGGCTGCTTGTCGGCGGAGACATGGCTCCCTCGATCTCCGTTTGATCTTGCACAGGGGGCGAAAGGCGTCGCGCACCTGCCGAGTGTTGATCAGCTGACTGCGGCCAGATGATGATCCCGATGCTCCACGGGGTCAACGTGGTGTCGCGCCGCCGGGGCCAGGGAACTGGGGATTGCGCGCTCGAGCCGAGCCCCCATTTCCCGGCTGAGACAAACCGCTGGCTAAAAAGACCAGCTTGCCAATTGGCGCGGGTGTGCATCACGTGTCGCACAGCGGCCCGAAATACCTCTGTTGCCACGGTTCATTGACTTGCAGCCGGGAAACAAGTGCCCCGGCGCCGACTTGACCACATTGGCAAAACCTTCGATAAGCGGCCCATGCATCGGTCGCCCGCGCAACCCATCGGCAGCACGTGTTGCCGCATTTTCAATCCGAGCTAGCCTGAGTGCTGGCGCACGGCCCGCTTCTTTGCCGTCTCCCCAGACATGAAGAACCGCTCCCGCCAGCTGGCCGAGGCCCCCATTCCCCGGCTGAGACGGATGGCCGGCCAGGATCTGTGGCTTGCCGGTTGTCGCGGGGACAGGACACTTGGGCCTCCATCGGCGACCAATTCGGTGATTTACGGGGATTGCCGCCTTTCAGCCGGGGAATAAAGGAGGAGTGGTTTCATGGCATTGCACCTCTACAACACGTTGACCCGGAAGAAAGACCGGTTCGCGCCCATCGATCCGGCGAACGTGCGCATGTACGTGTGCGGGCCGACGGTTTACGACTTTGCCCATATCGGCAATGCGCGCCCCGTCATCGTGTTCGACGTGCTGTTCAGGCTGCTGCGCCACATCTATGGCGAGACCCACGTCACCTATGCCCGCAACATCACCGACGTCGACGACAAGATCAACGCGCGGGCGGCCGAGGAATACCCCAACCTGCCGCTGAACGACGCGATCCAAGAAGTAACAACCCGCACGACCCGCCAATTCCACGAGGACATCGCCGCTCTCGGCGTGCTGCCGCCAACGGTCGAGCCGACCTGCACCGCGCATGTGCCGCAGATGGTCGCCATGATCGAGGTGCTGATCGCCAAAGGGTTCGCCTATGCGGCCGAGGGCCACGTGCTGCTCGATACGACAGCGGTGCCCGACTACGGCAAGCTCTCCGGTCGCTCGCTGGACGAGATGATCGCGGGCGCGCGCGTCGAGGTCGCCCCCTACAAACGCAATCCCGCCGACAGCGTGCTGTGGAAGCCGTCGACCGATGCGCAACCCGGATGGGACAGCCCTTGGGGCCGGGGTCGCCCCGGTTGGCACATTGAATGCTCGGCGATGGCGGCGGAGCACTTGGGCGAAGAATTCGACATTCACGGCGGCGGCATCGACCTCGTGTTCCCCCACCACGAGAACGAGCTGGCGCAATCACGCTCCGCCCACGGCACCGCCAAGATGGCCAACATCTGGATGCACAACGGCTTCCTGCAAGTCGAAGGCGAAAAGATGAGCAAGAGCCTGGGCAATTTCGTGACGATCAATGAGTTGTTGGCGACGGAGAAGTTTGGCGGGAGAAGTTGGCACGGCGAGACACTTCGTTTCGCAATGCTCATGACTCATTATCGGCAACCCATAAATTTCAATGTCGACACGCTGGTTGAGGCTGAAAAAGAACTCGGCAGGTGGGCGACATCCATTTCTCTAATGAATGGACACTTTCGACGCTTGGTGGACTTAGAACCTCTGACTCCAAGTAATGACATCATAAGAGCGCTGTCATATGACCTGAACACTCCAGAGGCTATTAAGGTGTTGCGACGAGACGCAAGGAGGATAAATTCGGATCCAATTCTGGCGGCGCAGTTCATGGATGATTGCGTTTTTCTTGGCTTACTGCGCCCGAATGCTTTGGGCGTGCATGAGATGGGCGTAAGTGGATCATTGCGGGGGGACCTACTCGAACACCGTGATGATGTCCGGTCGATCCGGGTAGCTTTTGCCAATAACGATGTCGCCCAACTAACAGTGCTCGAGAACCGGTTTCTCGAGGCAGGCATCAAAGTCGTGAAAGACAATGACGGATCCGTTTCTTTGGAGTCGTTCGATACTCAAGTGGATGAGGAATACAGAAACAGGATCGACGGTCAGGTCTCTGCCCGCAACGCCGCCCGCAAAGCCAAGAACTTCACCGAGGCCGACCGCATCCGCGACGAACTCGCCGCCATGGGCATCATGGTCATGGACGCGAAGAACAAGGACACCGGCGAAATCGAAACCACGTGGGAGGTGAAGCGATGAGTAATCCGACTTTGCTGGCGACGATGTCTCGTGACGAACGGCGTGTCCTCGAGGACTACGTCGCCGCTGTGCGCGCCCACTATGGAGATCGCCTCGACGACGTTTTGGTATTCGGCAGCCGCGCGCGGGGCGAGGCGCGGGATGACAGCGACGTCGATGTGGCCGTCATCCTCAATGATCCCATCGAGGACTTCTGGCGGGAAAAAATAACGCTGACGGACCTAGCCTATGACGCACTGGCCGAGGCAGGTCTATTCATCCAGGCATGGGCGATCGGCAAAGGCGAATGGGAGGCGCCTGAAAGGCACTACAACCCCCGATTTGTCGAGGCGGCAAAGCGAGATGCCAAGAGAATCGACGAGGTCGTGGGAGGGAAATTTGGAGGAAGGCGAAGTCGGCGGCCGACGAAGCCCGCATCTTGCTGGATGCAGGCCGTCCTGATGGCGCCGTCAGCCGTGCCTATTACGCCATGTTCGATGCGGCACGCGTGGCGCTTGCTCTGAACTCCGCCGAACTGGCCGATGCCAAAACGCACGCGACGATCTTGCGGCGGTTTTCTCGACACCTCATCGTTACGGGTAAACTCGATGCGGCGCACGGTCGGGCGCTGCGACGAGCGTTCGAGATGCGCCTGCTGGCTGATTACGATGCGCCGTCCATTCCCCTTGACCGGGCACGGACGATCGTCGATGACGCGGGCCATTTTTTGGATGCCATCTGCGTTCTTGTGGGAGATAAGGGTGAATGACTTGGTAACCAGTCGGTCCGTTGGAGCCGCCAATTCCGGCGTCCGCATCCGCGACGAACTGGAGGCAATGGGCGTCAAATTGATGGACGCCAAAAACCCCCAAACCGGCGAAATCGAAACCACATGGGAGGTCAAGAGATGATGGTTCTTGCCGATCGCAATCAGCCCGACATTTGTCTCATCCGCGACATATGACTACGAAATTTACACCGCAAAACCTCGCTAACATTTGTCATCCCGGTGCTCGGCATCGGGATCCAGCTCTCGGCAGGGCTCCGGAGCATGCGGAGGGCTGGATCCCGGCAATAAATGCCGGGATGAGCCAAGTGTGCCGTCCAACATCGAAGCCTCGTCATTGCCACCCCACTCGCGACCGACCGGCGGCGCGCGCTCCCATTCTTGCTCTTCGATCGATATCGGAAGCTCAAACTGACACATCGCGAGCCGTTCCTCTAAAGTGATGCGCCGAAGAGGCACAGAGCGATTGCATGGCGCGGACTGATCTGATGGCATAGGGCGTTCCAGCTTGTTGACGATCGCATAATGCGAACGCGCCATGAGCTTCATAGCTACGTATCTTTACTGCCGCTTCACGCGAAGGAACACCCCCTCATGAAATCCGCCCTCATCATCGGTGCATCGCGCGGCCTCGGGCTCGGGTTGGTGCGCGAGCACCTGGCGCGGGGCTGGCAGATCACGGCGACGGTGCGGACGCGGTCCCAGGAGCTGGAGGCGCTGTGGGAGGGAGCGCGCGGTCGCCTCACGATCGAGACCGTCGATATATCCGACGCCAAAGGCGTGGCAGCGCTGGGCGCGCGGCTGAAGGGGCAGTCATTCGATCTGCTGTTCCTCAACGCCGGCATCATGGTCGGGCGGGGCTTGCCACTCGGCGAGGTGGCCGACACCGACATTTCCAGCCTGTTCCTGACCAACGCACTCAACCCCATTCGCACGGCGGACGCTTTGCTCGCGCATGTAGCCCCCGGCGGCACGGTCGCCTTCATGTCGTCGATCCTGGGCAGCATCGGCACCAACGACGATGGCCGCGCGGAACTCTATCGCGCCAGCAAGGCGGCGCTCAACTCGCTGATCCGCAGCTTCCGCGCGCGCCATGCGAAAGCGGACTTCACCGTTCTGGCCCTGCATCCCGGCGTCGTGCGCACGTCGATGGGTGGCCCCAATGCGCCGCTCGACATTGATACCAGCGTGCGCGGCGTCGCCGACGTCATCGCCGCCCGCTGGGGCAACGGCGGCCAAGCGTTCGTCGACTATCGCAACGAGGTGGTGCCCTGGTGAGAACCGGAGGCAATTCAATTCTCCCCGTCATCCCGCAAACGCGAGGCCAATGGGCCGAGCGTTATGCGGGACCCAGCGCAAGGAGCGTGCGAAGCACTCGAAACGCTTCACTTTTCGGCGCAATACTGTGTCCTTCGGACAATTCTCGCGCTGGGTCCCGGCGCTCGTCGCGGCTGAAGGGCCGCTCCTCGGCCAGGATGATGACGGGGAGAATGGAATTGGCCCTGGTGAGGACGCAGTTCAGCGCTGCGCGCCGAGCCAGGGATTAGCCGCGCAAGAAATTTGCTCCGTATGCTCGCCGAGCGCGGGCGCGCGTGATCCGGCTACGGTTGACGACTCCGACATGCGGAACGGCGGATTGAGCGTCTTGAACGTGCCGCCCGCGTCCGTGACCTGCGCCAGAGCATCGCGATGCGCGAGCTGGGGATCGGCCATGGCCTCGCGCACGGTGCGATAGGCGGCTGCCGGCACGGAATTGCGGGCCAGCGCTGCCAAAACGTCCGCCGTCGTGTGCGCGGTCGACCAGACTTCGAACTCGTCCATCAGCGCGGCCCAATTGCTGCGGCGGTCGAGATACTTGGCAAAACGCGGATCGGTGATCCAGTCGCGCCGTCCAGCCGTTTCGGCCAGTCCCTGGAACGTGCGCTCGCTGGCGACCGCGATGTTGATGAACCCACCACCCGTCGCCACAGGTCCGAAAATCGAGCGGCTGGGCGGTGGCGGCACTTCGAATTGCGCCGTCTGCATCTCGATCAGCGTAATCGCCATGGTCGATTCCAGCATGGACACATCGATGTGCTGGCCTCGTCCGGTCGCAGCGCGCTGGGTCAGCGCTGCGCCGATGGCGCCGAACGCATAGGTGCCCGAGATCACGTCCGCGACGTAGACACCGCAGTTGTCGGGGCGCGTCCGTCCCGGCTGGTGGGCCATGTGGGCGAGGTCGAACCCGGAGGTGGCGTGAATGACGGGCGCATAGGCGGCCAACTCCGCAGAGGGGCCCGTCTGCCCATAGCCCGAGATCGAGCAGTAGACGAGCCGGGGATTGAGGGGCGCCAGCGACTCGTAGTCGAGTCCCAGTCGCTGCATGACGCTGGGGCGATAGTTCTCCACCAGCACGTCGGCGTCTTCGACGAAGCGTTTGATCATGGCCACGGCGTCGGGCTGCTTCAAGTCGAGCAGCACGCTGCGCTTGCCCGCATTGAGTGTACCGTGCATGGCGCTGGCGCCGTGGCGCAGCGGTGGTCGCGTGCGCATCATGTCGCCCTCGGGGGACTCGAACTTGATGACGTCGGCGCCCAAATCTGCCAGCAGTCGCGTGCAGTGCGGGCCAGCAATCGTCGTCGTGAAATCCAGCACGCGCAGGCCAGCATAAGCGCTCGTCATGGTTTCCCCTCGAAAATGTCGCCCAGCGAGCTTCCGATGAAACGTGCGCGCGGCGCAAGGGGAACGTGGGCGACGACGCAGGTCCGCGCGTTCAGCGCCAATCGCCCAAGACGGCGTTGACGAGGGCGAGGGCAGCAACGGCGGCGGTGTCGGCGCGCATGATGCGAGGGCCCAGCGCGATCCGGGCCGTCCAAGGAGCTGCGACCAGGGTGGCCCGTTCGTCGTCGGAAAAGCCGCCTTCGGGGCCGATCAGCACCGCGAGGGGGCCGGGCGGCACGGCGGAGAGGGCGGCGATGGGGTCGGCGATAGGTGCGCCTTCGTCGCAGAAGATCAGGCGACGCGCCGGGTCCCACGCCGCGAGGACCGCAGCGAGTTTCTGAGGTGGCTGGACTTCGGGGATGCGAAGCACGCCGCACTGCTCTGCCGCTTCGATGGCGTTGGCGCGCATGCGGTCGAGGTTGATGCGCTCGGCGTTGGTGTGATGGGTCATCACGGGGCGCAGGCGGGCGACGCCCAGTTCGGTGGCCTTCTGCACCATGTAGTCGAGGCGGGA
The DNA here is from genome assembly GCA_031406575.1 of Hyphomicrobiales bacterium. Taxonomy (GTDB): domain Bacteria; phylum Pseudomonadota; class Alphaproteobacteria; order Rhizobiales; family Hyphomicrobiaceae. The sequence continues at coordinate 1,402 of JANOHP010000122.1, read as the reverse complement.
TCGTTTCAGAGGCGCGAAGAGATAATCGATGTCGGGACCGCTGGCTTGGGGGCGCAGTTGGCGGGTGACTTCGAGGACGACGTGGCGCTTGTCGAGCACCGCGAGCGTGGTCATCCACTCGCCATCCCGCCCGTTGAAGGCGCGCACGTTATCGCCTGACGCCAGGCGCAGCACGTTCAGCAGGTAGTTCTGCTGCTCGTGGGCCAGCGCGTGCCGCTGGCCCACGGCAAGATCGGGCTCGACGTGGAGGCGCTGGGCGCGGAAGTCGTGGGCGTCATGATTGGTCATGAAGCGTGTCATAGCGCGGAATTGGCAAGTCGGTGAATAGCTGCATATACGGGGTGAGCTGCAAATTGTCCGGTAACCCCATGACCAGCGCCCCGCGTCCGCCCCACCCAATCGTCGCCGACGCCGTGCCGGGCAACTGGGTCGATCGTCATGCCCCCTCGGCGGCGCGGCCCTATCTGCGGCTGGCGCGCTTCGACCGGCCGATCGGGGCGTGGCTCCTGCTGTTCCCGTGCTGGTGGTCGCTGGCGCTGGCCGAGCATGCCAATGGCCGATGGCTGCCCAACCTTTGGTTCATGGCGCTGTTCTTCGTCGGCGCGTTCGTGATGCGCGGTGCGGGCTGCACCTGGAACGATATTGTCGATCGCGACTTCGATGCGGGCGTGGCGCGCACCCGCAGCCGGCCGATCCCGTCGGGGCAGGTGAGTGTGCGGCAGGCGCAGGTGTTTATGGCCGCGCTGGGGCTCGTTGGATTGCTGGTGCTGGTCCAGTTCAATTCGACGACGATCCTGCTGGCGATCGCGTCGCTGGGTCTGGTGGTGCTCTATCCGTTCGCCAAGCGGTTCACCTACTGGCCGCAGGTCGTGCTCGGATTGACGTTCAAGTGGGGCGCGCTGGTGGGATGGACGGCGGCGCGGGGGCGCATCGAGTGGCCAGCGGCGCTGCTCTATGCCGGCTGCGTCGTATGGACCATCGGCTATGACACGATCTACGCGCACCAGGACAAGGAAGACGATGTGGCGATGGGCCTCAAATCGACCGCCATACGCTTCGGTGCGCACACGAAGGCGTGGGTGGCGGGGTTCTATGTCGCCGCGCTCGTGTTGTGGGTGGCGGCGTTCGTGACGGCGGGCGTGGCGCTGGGGGCGATCGTGATCGTCGGGTTGATCGTCGTTGCAGGCGTGCTGGCGTGGCAGGTCGCGACGCTCGATATGGCCGACCCTGCCAACTGCCTCGTCCGCTTCAAATCCAATCGCGATGTGGGGTGGATCGTGTTGGCGACGTTGGTCCTGGATATGGGCGTTCGCGGATTGGGATGAGCGGAGGCGAGCTACGCCGCCTCCACCACCTTCGCGCTCTCGAGGATGGCGGCGACGCCCATGCCGCCGGCAGTGCA
>JANOHP010000109.1:0-7826 GCA_031406575.1 Hyphomicrobiales bacterium | reverse complement strand
CGGCGACGGGCTTGGCAGTGACAGGCTTGGTCATGGGGAGTTCCAGTCCTTGAGTGAGGTTGTCGAGACCTCGATCTTCAAGCTGGGGCTCCCCGCCCGTTACGCCTGCTCTCTCAATTGGTTACTGCTCATTCTGGATGCAGGCCCATCGGCTCATGCATCCCGCACAGCGGGCTGTCGCGCAGCGACTTTGTGCCTTGACCCAAACCGGCCGTGGGGCGCGGTGGTGTTGATTGCCGCGTTGGTCAACGCCTGTCCAACATTGCTCCCTTGGCGCTGTGCAACAGCTGCCCCTGACGATCGAGCGAGACGGGCGATCGGTAGGGCTTGCCAACAAGATGCGATCTGCTGGGGCGCGCAATCGTTTGTTGGAGACAAGTGAGCATTGATTGCGCATTAAGGCAGAGTAAATAGACGTTTTTTCTTATTTTACTTCCGTATACCGCTAGATATAGCAAAAATTTGCTAACCAGACTACACCTTGATCCAACGGCCCTTGATCTTTGATGCGGCCGACAATGGTTTGAGGCAGCCCCAATGCGCTATTTCCCAATTTTCGTAGATCTTGACCGCCAGTTAGTTGCGGTCGTCGGTGGTGGCGAGAAGGCAATCCAGAAGCTGCGCCTGCTGTTGAAGACGACAGCACGTCTCACCGTCGTCAGCACCGTCGTGACGCCAGAGCTGCGAGCCTTGGTCGATGCCCATTCGGTCACTATGATCGACGAGCCTTTTGCGCCCCGACACCTTTATGGCGCGCGCCTCGTCTTCGTCGCTGGTGACGATCCTGAACTGGCGATGGCCGTATCGGCGGCGGCTGCGGCGCGGGGTATCCAAGTCAATGTGGTCGACAACCCGGGAGCAAGCTCCTTCATCGTCCCGGCGCTGGTCGATCGGGATCCGATCGTCATCGCCATCGGCAGCGAAGGGGCAGCGCCTGTTCTCGCCCGCGACATTCGCGCCAAGATCGAAGCTCTTCTGCCGGCGCGCATCGGCGAAGTCGCCCGGCAAGCCATGGCGCTGCGCGCACGCTTGTACAACGATGTAAATGATTCCATCCGTCGCCGACGGTTGTGGGAACACCTGCTCGGCGGGCCTTGGCGCGATGCGGTCATTGCCGGTGATGTGGTGTCGTCGCACGAGCGTCTCGAAGTCGAGCTCGCTCATGCAACGCATGGAGGCCAATCCATGGGCCGCGTATCGCTCGTCGGCGCAGGCCCAGGAGATCCAGACCTGCTGACGCTCCGGGCCCTGCAACGCTTGCAAGAGGCGGACGTCATCGTCGTTGATAGCCTCGTGCCGGCTGCGGTCCTGGAGTACGCCCGCCGCGATGCCGTCCGCATCTTTGCCGGCAAGGAGGGCTACGGCATTGCCACCGACCAGTCCGAGATCAACCACATCCTCGTGCGGGAGGCGGCCAAAGGGCAGAGGGTAGTGCGCCTCAAAGGCGGCGACCCCTTCGTGTTCGGGCGCGCTGCCGAAGAGATGGCGGCTGTGCGAGCGGCCGGCATTCCCGTCGAAGTGGTTCCAGGCATAACAGCCGCCCACGCGTGTGCTGCCAGCATTGGCTTGCCTTTGACGCTCCGCGAGAAGGTGCGTCAGTTCTCTGTCGTGACAGGCGCGACCGGGTCCGGCCTGCCGGATCTCGATTGGAAGGCTCTGGCGAAGCCCGGCCATGCGTTCGCTATCTACATGGGCGTGCGAACCGCACCAGCGATCACGGCACGGCTCCTTGCCGAGGGCGCCGCGCCGGACGTGTCCGTAATCATCGTCGAGAACGGCACCCGTCCCGACGAGCGCGTGATCCAGGTCCCGCTCGCCGAACTGCCCAAGGCACTCGCCGATCACGCGATCAAAGGACCTGCGATGATCTTCATCGGGCTCGATTGGGCGGACGCGCATCTCTCGCCGCCATCGCATCTGCTCGGGCCGAACACAAAAATCGATCGCGTGGCCTCACAGTGGAACGGCCAACTCCACACACGTCCGCAAACGCCCCAGGAAATCGCGATGGTCACGCACTGGGTTGCAGGTTGACAGCACCCTCCAGGTTCACGCGTCACGACACACCATTCTTGCGGAGATCGATCGGCATGGCTCCCCTTGCGCTCATTCCCAACTCGGCGCCGTTCTCTGCGGTCGAGATAAGTGCCCTCAACACGGTGGTCGGGCGATCGACTCCTGAGCAGCGTGCCTGGCTGTCCGGCTATCTGGCAGGTTTCGCAGCCGCATCCCCACAGCCTCAGCCAGTGGCGTCAATGCCGCCACGCGAGCGCGTACCACTGACGATTCTGTACGCCAGTGAATCGGGAAATTCGGAAGGTCTCGCCTACGCCGCCAAGAAGTCGGCCGCCAAACAAGGCTTCGATGCGCGCGTCCTGGACATGGCCGACGCTGATATCTCTGGACTGGCCAAGGCGCGCCATCTCATCGTCTATGCGGCGACCTGGGGTGAGGGCGATCCACCACAGCGCGCCGCAGATTTCTACGCGGTATTGATGGCGCCGGATGCGCCGCGCCTCGATGGCGTTCGCTTCGCCGTTCTGGCGCTGGGCGACAGTGCCTACATCAATTTTTGTGAGACGGGCCGTCGCATCGATGGCCGCTTGGTCGAGCTCGGAGCCACGCGCGCCGCCGACCGGCTCGAGCTCGATCTGGACTTCGCCAAGCTAGCGGCGCAGTGGACCGCCGCGACGCTCGAAACGCTCAGACCCACTGAGTTACCCAAAGCGACAGTCGTTCACGTCGACTTCCATCAGACTGTCGACGATCAGATCGACAGCATTCCGGCGTTTTCGGTCGAGGCCCCGCTCGAAGCGGAAATCACGAGCCTGATCAACTTGAGCGGCACCGGATCGACGCGAGAGACATGGCATGTCGAGCTGGCGACGGATCAACCGGCGTTCGGCTATCAGCCCGGTGATGCCATCGGCGTTGTCGCCGAGAATGATCCGCAGCTCGTCGCGGCCGTGATCGACGCCACGGGCGCAGGCCACGACGCAAACCTGGTCCGTCAGCTCACGCAGTCCCGGGATATCACCACCCTCTCGCGCCCGGTCGCCGAGAAGTACGCCATCCTGACGGGCCGCACCGATGTGGCGGCTCTCGCTGCAGACCCCGCAGCCTTCCAGGCGTTCGCTGCCGACCGACAGTTGATCGATCTCTTCACCAGCTATCCCGAGCGCCTCGATGGCGGCCAACTCGCGGGCCTGTTGCGGTCGCTGCCATCGCGCCTCTATTCCGTCGCCTCGAGCCATTTGGCGCACGAAGGCGAAACGCATCTGCTCGTCGGCGCCGTTCGCTGGCATTCGCATGCACGCGATCGCAAGGGTGTCGCCTCGACGTTCCTCGCCGACCAGCGCAAGACCGGTCAAACGATCAAAGTCTACACCAAGCCCAACCGCCACTTCCGCCTGCCGACCGATCCACAACGCCCCATCATCATGATCGGGGCTGGGACGGGTATCGCGCCCTATCGCAGCTTCGTTGCCGAGTGCGAGGCGCAGGGCGCGAAAGGGCCGAGTTGGCTCGTCTTCGGCGAGCGCAACTTCAGCCACGACTTCCTCTATCAGCTGGAATGGCAGGACTATCTGGCGAGCGGCGCGCTCTCGCGCCTCGATGTCGCGTTTTCGCGCGACCAGCCTGAGAAGATCTATGTGCAGCATCGCCTCTGGCAAAATCGCGAGGACGTACGCCGGTGGATTGCCGATGGCGCTCATCTCTACGTGTGCGGCGATGAAAAGCGCATGGCCCGCGATGTCGACGAAACTTTGGTCCGCATTCTTGCCGAGCCCCACGGTGGCGATGCCGAGGCTGGACGCGCCCAGGTGAAGGCACTGGCCAAGGATGGCCGTTATCAGCGCGATGTCTACTGAGGCTGGCGAGGGGATTTCAACATGACCGATACACCAGCCGACAAGCGTGCGCGCAACGAGCACATCAAAGAGGCGAGCCGCCAACTGCGCGGCACGATCGCGGAAGGGCTCGCGGAACAGGCCACTGGCGCCATCTCCGATGATGATGCGCAGCTCACGAAATTCCACGGTACCTACCTGCAGGACGATCGCGACGTGCGTGGCGAACGGGCGAAAAAGAAGCTGGAAAAGGCCTTCAGCTTCATGATCCGTGCGCGCATCCCCGGCGGAGTCGTCACCCCCGCCCAATGGCTGGCCTTCGACAAGATCGCCGACGACTTCGCCAACGGCACGCTGCGGCTGACGACACGGCAGACATTTCAGTTCCACGGCGTCATCAAGTCGAACATGCGCCGCACGATGCAGGCGATCAATGCGGCGCTGCTCGACACACTGGCGGCTTGCGGCGACGTCAACCGCAACGTTCTGTCGACATCCAACCCCTTTCTCGGCAAGGCCCACCGTGAAGCCTACGAGCTGGCCCGCGCGATCAGCGAGCATCTGCTGCCGCAGACCGGCGCCTACCACGAGATCTGGCTCGACGGCGAAAAGGTCGAGGACAAGTCCCGGCCGGCAGGTCAAAGCGAGGAGCCGATCTACGGGCAGCATTATCTGCCGCGGAAGTTCAAGACCGTCGTCGCCGTACCGCCGTCCAATGATGTCGATATCTTTGCCCAGGATCTGGGCTACATCGCCATCATGGAGGACGGCCACGTCGTCGGCTGGAACGTGACGGTCGGTGGCGGCATGGGTATGACCCACGGCGAGCCGGATACTTTTCCGCGCACAGCCGACGTGCTCGGCTTCTGCCGCACGGACCAAGCTGTCAACGTTGCCGAAAAGATCGTCACGGTGCAACGCGACTGGGGCAATCGCGAGAACCGCAAGCGCGCACGGCTCAAGTACACGATCGAGGACCGTGGGCTCGACGCCTTTCGCAGCGAAGTCGAGCAGCGATTGGGCTATTCCCTCGAACCTCCGCGCCCTTACACTTTTCAGACAATGGGCGACACGATCGGCTGGCAACGGGGCGGCGACGGCAGGTGGCACCTGACGCTGTTCGTGGAGAATGGGCGCATCAAGGATCGGCCAGGTCAGCTCCTGCGCACCGCCTTGCGCGAGATTGCCCTCATTCACGAGGGCAGCTTCGTGCTGACGCCCAACCAGAGCGTGATAATCGCCAATGTCGACACGGCGGCCAAGAAGAGGATCGAGACGATTCTGTCGAACCATCGCGTTGCGATCGCGGCATCGTCGGGCCTTCGACGCAACGGGATGGCTTGCGTTTCCTTACCGACCTGTGGCTTGGCGTTGGCCGAGAGCGAGCGCTTCCTGCCCAAGCTGATCGATGGTCTGGAAGACGTTCTCGACAAGGCCGGGCTCCGACACGACGACATCGTCATTCGCATGACAGGATGCCCGAACGGCTGCGCGCGACCCTATTTGGCCGAAATCGGCCTCGTGGGAAAAAGTCCGGGTCTTTACAATCTCTACCTGGGCGCGGCCTTCGACGGCTCGCGGCTCAACAAACTCGTCGCGGAGGACCTGGACGAAGCCGCGATCATCTCTACGCTCGAGCCCATTCTCATGCGCTACGCGGAAGAGCGCCAAGATTGCGAGCGCTTCGGCGACTTCACGATCCGCACTGGGCTCGTGCAACCAACCACTACCGGCAACACATTTCACGCCGACGTCACATTGATCGGGGGCAAGCGCGTCGCATGAGCACCATGGCAGAACGACTAGACACCATGCTTTCCGGCTTCGACTCAATCGAGGCGCGGATCGAAGTGATTTCTCGGACAATCGAGGGCCGGCTCGCGTTCTCGACGAGCCTCGGCCTCGAGGACCAGGCGGTGCTGCACGCCATCGCCACCACAAAGGCGCCTGTCGATGTTTTTACGCTCGACACCGGACGCCATTTCCCCGAGACGCTCGAGACGTTGGCGACGACTGAGCAGCGTTATGGGCTGAAAGTACGCGTTCTGGCGCCCGAATCTGGAGAGGCGGAACAGCTCGTTCTGCGCGACGGCGTCATGGGTTTTCGCTCGTCGATCGAAGCGCGCAAGGCGTGCTGCCATGTTCGCAAGGTTCTGCCCTTGCAGCGGGGCCTCGCCGGTGCGTCGGGTTGGATTGCGGGGCTGCGTCGTGGACAGTCGACAGGACGCGCAGAGGTGTCTTTCGCCAGCTGGGATCGAGAGTTTGGACTGATGAAGCTCAATCCAATCGCAGACTGGTCGATAAACAGACTGGAGAAATACATTCTCGACAATGAGATCCCGGTAAATCCACTCCACGAACGCGGCTTTCCGTCTATTGGCTGCCAACCCTGCACGCGCGCGATTCGGCTCGGCGAGGATATCCGAGCAGGGCGCTGGTGGTGGGAAAGTCAGGACGGCAAGGAGTGTGGTCTCCACAGCCGTTCCATGCACAAGGAGACGGCATGATGAATGCCCGATTGTCGCATCTCGATCTGCTTGAGGCGGAAAGCATTCACATTTTTCGGGAGACAGCTGCGCAGTTCCGCAATCCCGTGCTGATGTACTCGATCGGTAAAGATTCGACCGTTCTGCTGCATTTGGCCCGCAAGGCCTTCTTTCCCATGAAACTGCCGTTCCCGCTCCTGCACATCGACACCACGTGGAAGCCACGCGACATGATCGCGTTCCGAGACAAGGTGGTGCGCGATCTGGGGCTCGAGATGATCGTGCACACCAACCAGGACGGCCTCGCCCGCAACATTAATCCGATCGATCACGCGCCGTCGCTCTACACCGATGTGATGAAAACGCAAGCGCTGAAGCAGGCGCTCGACGCGCACGGATTCGATGCAGCGTTCGGCGGCGCGCGACGCGATGAGGAAGCAAGTCGCGCCAAGGAACGCGTGTTTTCGTTTCGCTCTGCGGGGCATCGCTGGGATCCCCGCCGGCAACGCCCCGAGATGTGGCGCATATTGAATGGTCGCCTGGGCGCTGGCGAGACTGCGCGCGTCTTTCCCCTGTCGAATTGGACCGAGCGGGCCGTGTGGCGCTACATCCTGCGTGAAGAGCTCGATGTCGTGCCCCTCTACTTCGCCGCTGAGCGCCCCGTCGTCGAACGCAAGGGCCAATTCATTGTGCTCGATGACGACCGGATGAATTTGCAGCCCGGAGAACGCCTGCAGCACCGCCGCGTTCGGTTTCGCACGCTCGGCTGCTGGCCTCTGACGACAGCGATCCTGTCCGAGGCCTCCGACATCGAGAGCGTCGTGGCCGAAACCGTGTCCTCCCGCACTTCAGAGCGTCAGGGCCGCTTGATCGATCACGACCAGTCCGGCGCGATGGAGCGCAAGAAACACGAAGGTTATTTCTGATGACCGCAGCATTCAGTCGAGCCACGCTTCGACATCCCTACAACGAACCGCCTCGCGAGGCCCCCACGTTTCAATCGATCCCCGAGCTGGACGGCATCGTCCATATGCTGACCTGCGGTTCGGTCGACGACGGCAAGTCGACGTTGATCGGCCGCCTGTTGTGGGATGCCGACGACCTCAACGACGATCAACGCCAGTCGCTCGCGCGCTCGGTGGATCGCGATGGTATTCCCGATTTCAGTCTGCTCGTCGACGGGCTCCTCGCCGAGCGCGAGCAGGGCATCACCATCGATATCGCATGGCGTTACGTGGAAGCCGGGCGTCGTCGTCTGGTGATCATCGACAGTCCTGGACACGAGCAGTACACGCGCAACATGGCCTCCGGTGCGTCGCACGCCGACGTTGCCGTCATGCTGGTCGATGCCCGGCACGGCGTGAAGCCGCAGACGCGGCGGCATGCTGCAATCCTCGACCTCGTCGGCGTTCGCCACGTCGTGCTGGCCGTCAACAAGATGGATCTGGTCGACTTTCGCGAAACGCGATTTCGCCAGATCGAGCGGGAT
>JANOHP010000108.1:0-2585 GCA_031406575.1 Hyphomicrobiales bacterium | reverse complement strand
AGCTGGTTGCACGCGACGAACACCGATGTGAGAGCCAACAGCAAGAAATTCAAAATCGTCATGCGCGCCTCTTGTCTATCCGTCGGGGTCTTATCCTTGCCGACTTGCTCGTGATTTAGTGCGGCTTGTCGGCAACGTGATAACACATGCGTTACGATGCGGGCGCGAAACTGGACGGCAGGGTTTTTACCCCGTTAACGGCTGTGTCATTGTCGACGAACGACCTCTGATTGGCCCCACGAGGCACGAGGATACCCATGAGCGCCGAGCATTTCGACCACCTGGAAACACGCGATTCCCTCGCTCGGGAAGCCGCCCAATTCGCTTTGCTGCCCGATCTCATCGGGATGGCCGTGGCGCGCGCACCGGGATGGGCGGCACACCTGACAGGAACCGATCCGGGCCGCGTGGACAACCGCGCGGCACTCGCGCGTTTACCAATTCTGCGCAAAGCCTCGCTGAAGGAGCTGCAGGCCCAGCGGCCCCCCTTCGGCGGATTTGCAACGTCGGATGCCTCGCGGTTGGCGCGCACATTCATGTCGCCGGGACCGATCTTCGAGCCCGAAGGGGTGGGCGCCGACTGGTGGCGCATGGCGCGCGCGCTGCATGCGGCTGGGCTGCGCCCCGGCGATATCCTGCACAATACGTTCGCCTATCACCTGACGCCGGGCGGTTGGATCGTCGACAACGGCGCCCGCGCGCTCGGGTGCGCCGTCGTCGCGGCGGGACCCGGCAACACCGAGCAGCAGCTCGAAGCCATCCAGCACCTCAAACCCACGGCCTACGCAGGCGTGCCGGACTATCTCAAAATCCTGCTGGACAAGGCGCGCGAACTGGGCCGCGATACGTCGTCAATCACGCGCGCCGTCGTTTCGGGCGGCGCGCTCTTCCCGTCGCTGCGAGCCGAGTATGCCGCGCGCGGGATCGCGACCTATCAGTGCTATGCGACGGCCGATCTGGGCGTCATCGCCTACGAAAGCCCCGCCCCCGATGGCAGCGTCACCGGCATGGTGGTCGATGAGGGCGTCATCGTGGAAATCGTGCGCCCCGGCACCGGCGATCCGGTGCCGCCCGGCGAGGTGGGCGAAGTGGTCGTGACTTCGTTCAATCGCGATTATCCGATGATCCGACTGGCAACGGGCGATATGTCCGCTGTGCTCGAGGGGCAGAGCCCGTGCGGGCGCACCAACATGCGCATCAAGGGCTGGTTGGGGCGCGCCGACCAGACGACGAAGGTCAAAGGCATGTTCGTGCATCCCGAAAACATCGCCGAGGTGGCCAAGCGCCATCCAGGGCTCGGCCGTCTGCGGTTGATCGTTGGCCGCGCCGGCGAACAGGATACGATGACGCTCAAGGTCGAGGCGGCGAGTGCGGGCGGTGGTCTCGCCAAGAGTCTCGCCGAAACGGTGCAGGCGGTAACGAAGTTGCGCGCCGACGTGGAGATCGTGGCGCCGGGATCGCTGCCCAACGATGGCAAGGTGATCGCCGACGAGCGCACGTATGGCTGAGCGTGCCGGGCGCGCGCGTACCTCGATCGGTGCGGCGTTTGCTGGCGCCGTGGCGGCGTGGGTTTTGGTGGGTGGCGCCGCGGCGCGGGCCGCACCGCCCGCGCGCATCGTCTCCCTCAATCTGTGCACCGATCAAATCCTGCTCGCCCTGGTGACCCGTGACCGCATCGCTGCTGTCAGTCATTTGGCGGCCGACGCATCGGTGTCTGCTGCTGCAGACACTGCCAGTGGCGTGCCCACGACGCGGGGCGACGCCGAGGTCGTGCTGGCGTTCGATCCCGACCTGGTGTTGGCCGGGACGTATTCGGCGCCGGCCACGGTGGCACTGCTGCACCGCATCGGCCGACGCGTCGTCACGGTCCCGCTGGTCTCCGATCTCACGGGCATCCGCGCCACGATCCGCATCATCGCGGCCGCTGTCGAAGATCAACACGCGGGCGAGCGCTTGATTGCCGCATTCGATCAGCGCCTCGCGGCGCTTCCAGTGCCCCCGTCCCAGGCGCGTGCGACCGCGCTCATCTATCAGGTCAACGGGCTGGCGTCGGGTGCCGACAGCCTTGCCGATGCCGTGCTGCAGGCCGCCGGATTCGACAACCACGCGCGACGGCTGAACCTGGGGGCCGGCGGGTCGCTGCCGTTGGAGCTGCTGGTCGCCAAGCCGCCCGACGTTCTCGTCTTCACCGGCCCCATCGACGAATACCGCACAGCGGTGGCCGACAACGTGCGGCATCCGGCGGTGGCCGCCATTCGGCACCAGCACCGATCCATAATCCTGCCGTGGCGCAAGTGGTTGTGCGGCACGCACCATACGGCAACGGCCATCGAACTGCTGGCGTCCGCGCGCGCCGATGTCCGCGCCCGCGCCACGCTTGCCGCACCATGACCGCAGCTCCGACAGCGGTCATGCAACGCATTTCCCTGGAGGTGGCTCTGGGCCTAGCCGTCGTCGGCTTGGCGGGACTGTCGATGTTGACGGGACCTGCGGGGTTCGGGATCCCGGTTCAGGCGACCTGGCTGATCCTCGTCGAGATTCGCTTGCCCCGCACGGTTCTGGCGGTCCTGATCGGCGCGGCTTTG
>JANOHP010000035.1:0-4917 GCA_031406575.1 Hyphomicrobiales bacterium | reverse complement strand
GGCGATGCGATCGAAACTGAACATCACGTCGGCCGAGGTCAGCGGCGAGCCATCGTGGAATTTGACGCTGTCGTACAGCTTGAACGTGAACGTCATGCCGTCGGGCGACACCTGCCAGCTCTTGGCCAAGTCACCCGTGATCTTGCCGCCCTCGCTCGAGTCGTATTTGACGAGATAGGAGAAGAACGGGCTCACCGGATGCAGCAGCGCGAACGTCTGCGAGGCGTGGCAGTCGTAGTTGGGCGGCTCGGCCGTCACGGCGAAGTTGAGTGTGCCACCCCGCTTTGGGGTCTGCGCTTCCACCGTCCCGATCGACCCCACGGCAAGAAGTCCCGCAGCCAATGCCGCGATCCGGAATGTCATGGCGTGATCTCCCTTGGTTTTATTCGACGTTCATCCGTTTCTGGCCCCGCTTGTAGCTCAATCCGGCAACCCTTCACAACTCTGCAGGACGGGGGGTGGCCTCCGTCGGGCCGCCATTTTCCGTGGCACTGGCCTTCGCCGGTGGGTTAGGCTCGGCAAAACAGCCGCCTTGGGAGCGATCGATGAAATTCGGCATCTTCTACGAGCATCAGTTGCCCCGCCCGTGGGGGCCGACGAGCGAGTACGATCTGCTGCAGAATTCGCTGAAGCAGGTCGAGTTGGCCGATCAGCTGGGCTACGACTACGTGTGGGAGGTGGAACACCATTTCCTCGAGGAGTATTCCCATTCCTCGGCGCCCGAAGTGTTTTTGGCCGCCGCCAGCCAGCGCACGAAGAACATCCGGCTCGGCCACGGCATCATCCAGATCACGACCAACCAGCCCCATCGCGTCGCTGAGCGCGTGGCGACCCTCGACCTGATTTCGGGCGGGCGCGTCGAACTGGGCATGGGCGAGGGCGCGGGACCCGCCGAACTGCACCCCTTCGGCACGCGTGTGCGCGACAAGCGCGAGCGCTGGGAAGAAGCCGTGCAGGCGATCATCCCGATGTTCACCAAGGAGAGCTGGGAGTTTCACGGCAAGTACCACGACTTTCCGGCGCGCAACGTCATCCCCAAGCCATTCCAGAAGCCGCACCCGCCCCTGTGGGTCGCCTGCTCCAACATCCAGACGATCGGACAGGCCGGCGAGTGGGGCATGGGCGCGCTCGGCTTCAGTTTCGTATCGCCCGATGCGGCGCGGGCGTGGGTCAACCGCTACTACAACAACCTTCTCAATCGGCCCAAACCTCTGACCGACTACCCGAAAAACCCCAACGTCGCGATCGTCAACGGTTTTATGTGCGCACGCACGGACGAAGAGGCCCTGGAGAAAGCGGCGGGGTGGACGTTCTTCATTTTCGCGCTCTCCTACTACGGTCGCAAAGGCGTCGATGCACCCGGTACCAGCAACCTGTGGGCTGAATACGAAGACTGGCGCAAAACGGAGAAAGCTCAGGCGGCTCTGCGCAATGGGCTCATCGGTTCACCCGAAACGATCCGCAAGCGGCTGCGCATGTTCGCCGACGCCAATGTCGATCAGGTAATCCTGCTCAATCAGGCGGGTCGCACCACGCATCAGGACATCTGCGACAGCCTGGAGCTGTTTGCGACCCAGGTCATGCCGGAATTCCATGCGCGCGAGGCGCAGCATGCCCAATGGAAGCGCGACGTGCTCGAGCGGCGCATCGTCCTCGAAGAATTGGATACCGGCTCCTACGAACTCTACGCCCACCAGAATGAAGATATCGTGCGGCTGACGCCCGAACAGCTCAAAGCCCACATGGCCGCCAAGGAGCGTGCCAAGGCTTCAGGCTGACGCGGGAGCGCACTTGCAACCACAGCCGCGAGTCAGCGCGGCGGGCGACGGCGTGGCTCGTCGGGCGCGGGGTCGACTGGTGACCAAGACGGTAGCGGCGGCTGACCCTTCGCCGATGGTGGCGCGCCGCCTTGAGTCGGGGCGCCGCCCTGCGTCTGGCGGGGACGGGGCTGGGTCTTTTCGGCGACTCCGGGTCGCAGCGGCGCCGTGCATTCCGTCAGCCAGATATCGAAAACGGGATGCTCCAACGGGTTGAGCGCGGGGCTTTCCGCGAACATCCAGCCGTTGAAGATGCGATTGACCTTGCCATCGAGCATGACCTCGTCGACTTCGAGAAATGTCGAGGTCTTGGGCGGCTCCGTCGGCGGGCGCGAATAGCAGGTTCTCGGCGTGATCTTGAGAGCGCCGAATGTGGTCGTCTCGTTGAGCTTCACCTCGAGGCGCGAGATGCGGGCCGTGACCTTGTCGAGGGCGGCGAAAACGGCCGTGCCGTTCTCCATGCGCTGTGCCGATGCCGAATCGGGCGAGGTCAGCCCCATCACTACGACGGCCGCGATCGCCAGCGCAGTCCGGACCCGGATGCGCTGATGACCTCGCGGGGTCGAGTGTTTGCGGCTGAACATCACGCTTCTTTTCTGCTTGCCGGTCGCCACTGTTGCGCCTCGAGCCGGAACGCCGTGGCGCCCGAAACTCACCCGCTCGCACATCACTGTCACCGTTCGGTTCGGCCGCAGTTTCAGTCCGGTTTCCAGGGTTTGTAGTCTCCCGTCGCGCGCGGACGCGACGCTGGCCCCAAAATGGACCCCGACGGTCGATAGGCATTGGCCGTCCCCGTCAGGTTGGGCTGATGCGGCTTCTGCCAAGGACGGGGCTGGTAGGCTTCTTGGGTTGGTGGGGTCGCCACCGTGTAATGAATCCAACCATGCCAATCGGGCGAAATGTTGGAGGCTTCCGCACTAGTGGAGTAGATCACCCAACGCCGGGGTACGCCCAGAGGGCCGACGCCCCGGGATTGGACGTAATAGCTGTTGCCCATCTCGTCGGTGCCCACGAGACGGCCCCGCCACGCCGTATAGAGGCGGTTCGACCACGTGTTGCCGCCCCACCAACTGAAAATCTCGCTCAAGATGCTCATGTCGTTGCGTGCCACCCAGTGAAGGCAAATGTTGTCGCGACGAGGTATGCCATTCACCTTCGCCTGCTGTCCATACCGCGTTCAGTCGCTGGCCAGGGACAAGACTGGCCGGGAGCAGACCGCAACATGTGGCGAGGTCGCAACAGCGACCTGAGGCAAATCTCTCTCATCGGGCTCGCGAGAGTCGGTGGCAGAGCCCTCCGACCGAGTTGTCAACATGGCGAACGGGCCTCGCGGGGAGCCAAAACCCCCGCCGTTTCTGGGCTCGTGGACCCTGGCTGGGTCAGTTATCAAATCGAACCGAGCAAGAGCTACATGTAGCGTCCAGCTAGCCGATACACCACAAGGCGTCGTGGACACAGGGTCACGAATCGTCGATCACTGATGACAGATTAACCGCGTGATTCCCGAGGGGAACCGCCGCTCACTGCGGCGGAGCAGTTCGCTATCGCCAGCGAATTGGGAATCGTGCGGCAGTCGTGCTGACGAACGCTGTGCCGGGGGAGGGCACGGCTGGAGGCGCCTGCTCGACTCTCCAGAGTAGGTGACGACAACACAAATCAATAAACTCGGGTCGTGCTGCCGCTGGTCTCGTTTTGTTTTGCGTCGTTCCGTGCACCGACCCCGCTCAATCTCAATACGCGGGGAACAATGAAAATCAATCGGCGCTTCACTGAGGCCGGCAAATCGCCCTACTCGACGATCGCATTCCGCGGCACCACATCCGAGATCAAGAATCCGGACGGCTCCGTGGTCTTTCGTCTCGAGGGGTTGATGGTTCCGGATCACTGGAGCCAGGTCGCTGCAGATATTCTCGCACAGAAGTATTTTCGCAAAGCCGGCGTCCCGAAGCGATTGAAGCGCATCGAGGAGACGCAAGTCCCGTCGTGGCTCTGGCGGTCCGTGCCCGATGAGCGCGCGCTGGCGGAGTTGGATGACTCGGAGCGCATGGGCGGTGAAGTCGACGCCCGGGCGGTGTTCGATCGGTTGGCCGGCACCTGGACCTATTGGGGCTGGAAGGGCGGTTACTTCACCACCGAGGAGGATGCGCGCGCGTTCTTCGACGAGCATCGCTACATGCTTGCCATGCAGATGGGTGCCCCAAACAGTCCCCAGTGGTTCAACACCGGCCTGCATTGGGCCTACGGCATCGATGGCCCGGGCCAGGGTCACTTCTACGTCGACTGGCAGACCGGCAAACTGACGCAATCCGAAAGCGCCTACGAGCATCCTCAACCACACGCCTGCTTCATCCAATCCGTCGACGACGATCTCGTCAACGAGGGCGGGATCATGGACTTGTGGGTGCGTGAGGCGCGCCTCTTCAAATATGGCTCGGGAACCGGATCGAACTTCTCCAAGTTGCGCGGCGAGAACGAGCGCCTATCGGGCGGTGGACGCTCGTCGGGGCTGATGAGTTTCCTCAAGATCGGCGATCGGGCGGCTGGCGCCATCAAATCGGGTGGCACCACGCGGCGCGCGGCAAAGATGGTCGTCGTCGACGTCGATCATCCCGATGTCGAGTCCTACATCGACTGGAAGGTGAAAGAGGAGCAGAAGGTTGCCGCCCTCGTTACCGGCTCCAAGATTTGCCAGAAGCGCCTCAAGGCGGTCATGACGGCGTGCGTCAACTGCGAAGCGGATGGCGATGCCTGCTTCGATCCCGCCAAAAACCCAGCCCTCAAGCGCGCCATCAAAGACGCGCGGCGCGATCAGGTGCCGCAGAACTACATCCTGCGCGTCATCCAATTCGCCAAGCAGGGCTACAAAGACATCGATTTCCCGACCTACGACACCGATTGGGACAGCGAGGCCTATCTCACGGTCTCGGGCCAGAATTCGAACAACTCGGTGCGGGTGACGGACGAGTTTTTGGGTGCCGTGCTCGAGGATCGCGATTGGGATCTGAAAGCCCGCATCACCAACAAGACCGTCAAGACGCTCAAGGCGCGCGAGCTCTGGGAAAAGATCGGCCACGCCGCCTGGGCGTCCGCCGACCCCGGC
>JANOHP010000042.1:0-11522 GCA_031406575.1 Hyphomicrobiales bacterium | reverse complement strand
ACGCGGTCGGGTAGTAGCGCGCGACCTCCTTGGTCTGCTCCGGCCAGCCCAGCGTCGAGAACGGCCACAGCGCGGAGGAGAACCAAGTGTCGAGGACGTCGGGGTCGCGGCTCAAGAGCACTGTTCCAGGCTGTCCCGGAGTCACTTCGATTCCAGGATTGGCGCGCTCTCTACCCTCAAATCGGAACGGTTCATCGGTGATCTTAACTTCACGTCCGTAATACGCGCGGGCCTGCTCGACAGCAGCTTGTTCCGTGTCCGCGACAAAGATCTTCCAGCTAGAGCCCTGATCTGAGCTCTTGAAATCGACGACCTCGCCAACTTTCACCGGCCCATACCACGCCGGAATCTGGTGCCCCCACCACAACTGCCGCGAGATGCACCAGGGCTGGATGTTGTCGAGCCAGCGGGTGTAGTCGGCCGCGTACTTTTCCGGCACGAAGCGCGTCTTGCCGGACTTCACCGCCTCGAGGGCAGGCTTGGCGAGCGTTGCGGCATCGACGTACCACTGGTCGGTCAACCATGGCTCGATGACGGCGTCGCCGCGTTGGGCGTGGGGGACGGCGTGCGTGTGCGGCTCGATGCGCTCGAGCACATCCTCGGCTTCGAGATCGGCGACGATTTGTTTGCGCGCGGCGAAGCGGTCGAGGCCGCGATAGACGGCGGGAACCTCGGTGTTCAGCCTGCCCGTCGCGTCCAGAATATTGATAACCGCCAACCCGCACCGCTTGCCCACATCCCAATCGTTGAAGTCGTGGGCGGGCGTAATCTTGACGGCGCCAGTGCCCTTCTCGGGATCGGCGTAGGTGTCGCCGACGATCGGGATCTCTCGGCCGACCAGCGGCACGATGCAGGTCTTGCCGATCAAATGGGCAAGGCGTGGGTTCTCCGGATGAATCGCGACGCCGGTATCGCCCAGCATCGTTTCTGGCCGCGTCGTGCCAACCATGACGAACTGCGTGGGGTCATCCTTCAACGCATAGCGGATGTAATACATGTGCCCGTTGGGATCGCGATCAAGCACCTTGTTCAGCGCGGCTGCGTCGAACGCCACCGTGTCGCCGTCCTTGTCGACCTGGCCCCGCGACCACTTGTATGAGCCTGTGTGCTCGCGCGGTTCGACCTCGAGGTCGGACACCGCCGACTGGAATTCCGGGTCCCAATTGACGAGGCGTTTGTCCTTGTAAATCAGGCCTTGCGCGTGGAGATCGACGAACACTTTCAGGACGGCCTTCGACAGGCCCTCGTCCATCGTGAAGCGCTCGCGGCTCCAGTCGCACGAGGCGCCGAGCCGCTTCAACTGGCCGGTGATCGTGCCGCCCGATTGCGCTTTCCACTCCCAGACCTTCTCCAGGAATTTCTCGCGGCCCAAGCTCTGGTAGTCGATCTGCTGCTCGGCCAACTGCCGTGAGACGACGAGCTGAGTGGCAATGCCGGCGTGATCCGTTCCCGGCTGCCACAGCACGTCCTTGCTGCGCATGCGCTCGAACCGGCAGAGCACGTCCTGCAGGGTGTTGTTGAGCGCGTGGCCCATGTGCAAGGAGCCAGTCACGTTCGGCGGCGGGATGACGATGCAATAGGGCGGGGCGCCCGCACGGTCGGGCCGGCCGGCGCGGAAGGCTTGCGCCGCCTCCCACGCGGCATGAATGCGCGCTTCGATCTCGGCGGGATTATACTTTGTATCTTGCATGACAGCAGCTGTCGCCAATCGCTAGGGGTCCGACTCAATCATAAGGGTCCCAAGTTCAACGTTATCTCCGCGGAGGCGGGATCCACGCCACGTCCTCGAGAATTTTACGAAAAGTGTCGTGGGCGCCCGCCTACGCGGGCATGACGTGGAGGGGTGGTTGACTGGGCACCCTATGAATGGACCAGAACGCACAGGGTTCGCGCGGTGGTACGCTTCCCACCTTGGGCCTGTCAACGCGGGGTTGTCGACAGGTGCAATTGACGGGCGCGGTGGCGCCTTGCACCGGGTTGCAATGGCGTCTCAGTGCTTCTTCTTGCTCTCGTCTGCCAACTCGACGCGCAGTGCTTTTTCGACGATGCGGGGCATGTTGGCATCGAGCCATTGACGCAACATGGGACGCAGCAATTCCGCCACCGTGTCTTCCATCGTCCGCGCGGGCGCAGCGGCAGGAGCCGATGCCGGCTTTGGGGCTGCACCTGCTTGCCCAGGAGGGTATTGCGCAGGGGTATTGACGGGCTGTCGGGCGGCGAGCGGAGTATTTTGAGGCGGCGTTACCGCAGGTGGTGACGACTGCGTGGCTGGATGACTCGGCGCGGGTGGGAACGGCCGATTTTGCGACAAGGGCGGCCCCGAAATGACCATGTCGGGCTTGTCTGCCCCGTTTCCCTGCGACGCGGCTGGCGGCACTCTGCGTTCCTCCCCGGCGGGGCCGTTCGACGACGGAAGCGATGTTCGACCGGTTGGCGTTGCAGAGGGAGCCTCAGCGGCCTTTACGCCAGCGGCAACCGTTGCGGCATTGACGGCTGGCGCCGCAGTCGACGTCGCAACCTGGGTGTGACGACCGCCGTCACTGGGTTGGGGCGTCGTTGGGGCAGGGACACCTTTTTCCACTGGCTGAGCCAGAGGTGGAGACTTTTCATCGACGGCAGGCGCGCTCTGAGCAGCCGGCGTGGCGTAAGCCGGCCTAGCTTGGGCTTGTCCGTTCGGGGATGGCTTGACCTCCGTGTTGGCTCCACCCACGGGTGGGCGCTCGGGAGGCAAGACGAACTCGGGGAGTGATTGCGGCGTGAGTGGTCCGTCCGGGCGTTTCGGGATGAACGACCCAAAATCGGCATTAGCTGGTCGATCTTTTGACGCTGACCTCGCACCTGTGGTCTCCAGCGACAGAGAATCGCCCGGCGGGAGGCCAAAAAACGGCTTGAGCGTCAATGGAGGTGGGGGCTGAGGCGCAGGAGGCAGCTTTTCGCCCGACCCCGATGTGTGGGGAGGCGACCAGGATGGTGCGTCGGAATTGGTGCGCGCCGAAACCGCGGGTGTCGCTGGTGGTGAGGGGCGCAGAGTCGGTGGGCCGCGGGCAAAATCATCCAGAACATCGTCAACCGCAGAGGGTGGCGGAACCGGATTGCGGGAGGGGGCGGGGGGCGGCGGCGGTGTGGCGGTCATGCGCGATGTGCTCAGGGCCGCAATTCCCGGCGGCGGCAATGGCACGACAGACGTCGGCTGCGCGGGCCTGCTACCGGTCGGATCATCCGCGATGATCTTGCGAATCGAGTTGAGAATCTCGTCCATTGACGGTTCTGAAGTCTTCTCGACATTCGACATGCGCACACTCCCTCGCCCTGCGCGTTCTCGATACACCCGGCAATCGATCGAGCCCACTCATTCGTTCGACGTAAACCCAAGATTTCCGATCTGCAATCGTTCCGCGTCAGGCGGGAACGTCAAATTTCGAATCTTCGCGATCTATTGCCACATCACCCGGGCAAAGCGCATAGGCCCCTCAGAAGGCAAGGTGATGGCGACGCGTCCATCATGCGCGGAAGATGTACGCGGTGTGATCAGAACGGGTGCGATGTGGTCGATTTCACCCTCGCCCACAGGCAACGGCCCACGCCATGAGCTGGACATTGCCCTGGCCGCGCACGAGAGGCCGACACGCTCACTTGACCGGCTTGACCTGGGTCTCGAAGGCGCGATTCTCGCCGTGGGATGCCCACAGATCGTGCTGTTCGCGACGGCCATTGGCGTGCGTGATGCTGATCCCCCACCAGCGACGGCGCGTTTCGCTGTAGTGAACTTCGGGATCATAAGCTTGATCGACGACGCCCAGTTGCGAGATGTTCAGGCGACCCATCGTTTGCAGCAGCGCATAAGCCGTGACGACGAGGTTTCGCTGCGTCGTAACAAGGCGCACTTCGGCATTCAGCGCTTCATTCTCGGCGTTCAGAACGTCGAGCAGCGTACGCTGGCCGACACGTTCCTCTTCCCGCACACCCGCCAGAGCCGTCCGCGTTGCGCGGACCTGCACTTGATCGGACTCGAGCTGAGCTTTGGCGGCGGCGTAATTGGACCACCCTGTAACCGTGAACTGCTGGGCCTCCGAACGAGCCTGCTCGATCTGCTGGAGCCGTTGAACGTGAGTGTGCTTGGCTTGCCGCACGCGCGCGTAAACCTCGCCGCCTGCGGGGTAAATCGGGACGTTCAGGCGACCTTGCACGGTCGTCGACTCGTTCTCGTCGATTGTTCTCGAGGTGTCGAACCGACGGCTGTGCGTTGCATCCAGCGTCACCGACGGCAGCAATTCACCACGGATGAGATCGACGGTGTGGCGAGACGCCTCTTCATTGTATAGCGAATTGACGACCGACGGCTGCTCTTTCAGCGTCACGGCGATCGCTTCTTGGACGGAATTGGGAAGCAATTTCACAGGCGGACGCTGTTCGCGCAAATTGGTCGGCGGGCTGCCGACGACGCGCTCGAAGGTCGCGCGACTGGTGCGCAGGTTGGCACGAGCCAAGTCGAGTTCAGACACTGAAACGGCGCGCCGGGCCTCGGCTTGGGCCACGTCCGTCCGCGTGACTTCGCCGACGGAGAAGCGATCTTGTGTGGCCCGAAGTTCGCGGGTCAACACGTTGACGTTGCTTTCGCGCAGCCGGACGATCGCTTGGTCGCGCACCACATCCATGTAAGCGGTGACGGCTTCGAGCAGCACGACCTGTTCGGTTATCCGCAGGGCTTCACGGCCTGCCCGGACCAGGGCTTCTGCCTGCCGAACCTGATTGAGTGTACGGAAGCCGTTGAAGATCGGCTGAGAGGCCGTGACGGAATACCCTTTCGGGTGTGTTTCACCGTTGGCTTCCGACGGCGGACGGGTGTCGTTGCGTTGGTAGCCGATATCGGCGGAGCTGTTCAGGCTGGGCCTGTAGCCGGAATTGGCGCGGGCCACCTCTTCGTCCTGGCCGCGTTGGCGGGCCCGGTCAGCATCGAGCCGCGGGTTGTATTTGTAAGTCGCCGCAAGGGCATCGTTCAGTGTCTGCGCCATAGCAGACCCAGACGGACTGATCGAAATTACTGCAGCCAACGCAACCGACGACAGCAAGTGCCACATTCTGTGGCTCGCGTCGAGGCTCGGTCCATATTCAGCCGTTCTCGTCATAATCACCCGCCGCTCAACTGAAAAAAAGTAGGCGAACGCCCATACGCTCACAACCTCCGGGACATAAACTGATTCGCAACCTACGGGCAGTTGCGAGGATTCGATCCACAGCCTTAGACTAAGCAATCCCCGATAGGAACGTGGTAGCGTCGACGCCCGCACCGCATTTCAGGCGAGAGTTGCACGATATCCACACTCCGCTGTCCGCCGAGATGCATATGCCGCGAGAAAGACGCTGCGAATTCGCGGAACGAACAAGGGTCTGGGTCATTCGCAGGGCGCATGAGCGGGGCTTCGCTTTCAGCCAACCTCAGAAGCAGGAGGAGGAAATTATGCGACGAGTCCAGTTGGCCACAGGCGAATCGCTCCCTCAGCTTGGACTGGGGACATGGCACATGGGGGAGCGCGGCAGTTCGCGCTCGGCAGAGGCCAAGGCGGTTCGAGCCGGTGTCGATCGCGGCCTGACGCTGATCGATACGGCCGAGATGTATGGCGAGGGTGGCGCCGAAGAGGTCGTGGCGGAGGCGACGGCCGGCATTCGCGATCAGGTGTTCATCGTGTCCAAGGTCTACCCCCACAATGCGTCGCGGACGGGTGTCGTGGCCGCCTGTGAGCGCAGCCTGAAGCGGCTGAAAACCGATCGGATCGATCTTTATTTGCTGCATTGGCGGGGGTCGCATCCTCTCGCGGAGACGGTGGCAGCCTTTCAAAGTTTGAAGGCGGCGGGAAAAATCCGCCAATGGGGGGTGTCGAACTTCGATACCGACGATATGGCCGAGGTGCGCAGCGCTGCGGGAAGCGGCCATTGCGTGGCAAACCAAGTACTATATCATTTGGGTTCGCGTGGAATCGATTTCGATTTGATTGCAGACTGTGCAGCGCACAATGAAGTGGTGATGGCCTATTCACCGCTCGGCCAGGGCAGCATCCTGCGCAATGCGGCATTGGCCGACATCGCCGAGCGCCACGGTGTGACGCCAGCCGCCATCGCCGTGGCGTGGACCATGCGGCACCCCAATGTCGTTTCGATCCCGAAAGCCGCCACGTTGCGCCACATCGAAGAAAATGCCGTCGCTGCAGACCTGATGCTCGATGTTGCGGATTTGGCCGACTTGGACAAGGCTTTCCCACCACCCAAGCGCAAGACATCACTGGGAATGCTGTAGGTTCAGATGACGCCGGCCGCACGCAGCGCGGCGAGGTCGGCATCCGATTTTCCGAGAAGCCCGCCGTAGACCTCCCGGTTGTGGTTGCCAATCCCTTCACCGGCGAAGGCAATGCGGCCGGGCGTGCCTTCGAGCCGGGGCACCACGCCCGGCATGACGACCTCGCCCAATTCGTCGTCGGCGACGCGGGCAATGTTGTCCCTGGCCGCATAATGCGGGTCGGTCGAGATGTCGGCTGCCGTATAGATGCCGCCGAACGGTACATTGGCGGCAACGAAGCGTCGTTCGATGTCGGCGAAGTCGCGACCCGCGATCCAGTCGGCCAGCAGCGCTCCCAGTTCGTCGGCCCGCGCAATCCTTTCGCGACTTGCCGCATAACGGGGATCGGCGGCGAGTTCGGGCTGATCGATGGCAGCGGCGAGCCGCTGGAAGACACCGTCGCCACCTGCTGCGATCTGGACGTAGCGGCCGTCTTTCGTTTGAAACGTGCCGGCCGGTGAGAACGTGGGATTGCGATTGCCGATGCGCTCACGAATTTCACCCGTGCGCGCGTGCATGGTGAGCATGTCGCCGGTGATGCGGAACGGAGCCTCGTAAAGGGCGAGATCGATGAGCTGGCCCTCGCCACCGCTGGGTTGGGCATCGCGGTGGTAGAGGGCAAACATGGTGGCGAGCGCGGCAAACGTGCCGGTGTTGTAGTCGGCCGTTGCAAAGGCGGGCCGCACGGGGAAGCGATCGGGAAAGCCGGTCGGATACATGTAACCAGAAAAGCCCAGTGCGATGCGGTCATAGCCCGAACGCTTGGCATAGGGGCCTTTCTGGCCATAGCCCGAGACGCGCGTCATGATCAGGCGCGGATTGAGGGCGTGAACCCCATCCCACCCCAAGCCCCAGCGCTCGAGCGTGCCGGGCGTGAAATTTTCGATGAGGACGTCGGCGTGGACGATCAATTCGCGCAGCACGCTCTGGCCGGCCGCAACGCGCAGATCCAGGGTCACGGATTTCTTGTTGCGTCCTTCGACGAGCCAATTGCCCGAACGCGCCGCCGTCCCGTTCTCCGGCGTACCGCGCAACGCGTCACCTCGGCCGGGTTGCTCGACTTTGATGATCTCGGCGCCGAAGTCACCCAACATGGTTGCGGCGAACGGACCCGCAATCAGCGTGCCGATGTCGAGAACCCGAATGCCCGCCAGGGGCAATGCCGTCGCCATGTCCGCACCTCGCGCGATCCCGATGAAGATGTGCGAGGCTAGTAATGTTTCGCCCGCCTGAAAAGGCGACATTGCAGCTTTCGCAAATTGCGCGGATCCAAGCCCTGTCTTGCGACGCGCATTGCTCCCACAAGGGTCCGTCTGCTTAGATCGGCTCCCGGCGCAGCATTCCAGATGGCAGAGGTCCCCATGAAGACACCGATCTCGTTCTACAGCGAGGGCCATAAGCTCTCTGGCGACCTGTTCGTGCCCGAGGGCATCACACCCGGTGAGACGCGGGCCGGGATCGTGCTCTGCCATGGCTATACGGGCGTCAAAGATCTCTATCTACCCGACAATGCGAGGGTTCTGAACGAGGCCGGCTATGTGGTGCTGACGTTCGATTACAAAGGCTGGGGAACGAGCGAAGGCGCACGCAGCAGGCTCGCGCCTTACAGCCGGGTGGCGGACGTGCAGGCGGCCCTGACCTACCTCGGGCTGCAGCCCCAAGTCGACGAGGACCGCTTGGGTATTTACGGTACCAGCTACGGCGGCGCCACTGTCGTATGGACCGGCGCGATCGACACCCGCGTCAAATGCATCGTCTCGTGCGTTGGCGTCGGGCACGGGGGGCGCTGGATGCGCAGCGTGCGGCGCCCCGACGAGTGGCGCGATCTGCACGTGCGCGCCAAAGCCGACCGTGAAAAACGCGTGATCGAGGGCCAGTCCACACCGACGGACCGCGCCGAGATCCTGCTCGCCGACCGCCAATCGGCGGAGCTGGCGGCGGCTGCGCGCTAAAACAATCCCAATGCCATCAATACGCTTCCAGCCGAGTTCATCGATGAGACATTGCAGTTTCATCCCGAATGGGTGGTCGACAAGATTGCGCCGCGCCCCATCCTTTTCATCGCAACCGACGACGACCGGCTCGTGCCACCCGAGGAATCGGTATCGCTGTACGAAAAGGCTGGTGAGCCGAAAAAGCTCGTCATCCTCGAGGGCTATGGCCACTACGAGGTCTATGTGGAGCCGGCCTTTTCGGAAGTCATGTCTGCGACAACAGAATGGTTTGGTCGCCATCTGCCGGCAAGGCCATGACCTGTCCCAATCCCAGTCCCGTTGTTGGAGCGTGCGAATGAGATAAGACGTGGGCTGACAACGCTCGCGACCTCGCCTATAGACCGGCGCCGTTCCTTCCGGTGCGCGCCCCATAGACCTCCAGAATGTGTGTCCATGAGTACCTCAGTGAGTACCCAGACTTTGTGTCTGGGAGACCTTTTGGGCGACCGAATTTCGTTTCGGGTGCCCAGTTTTCAGCGGCCTTACTCGTGGACGACACGAGAGGCCAGCCAGCTTCTCGACGATGTTCTCCTGTCGCTGGCCGATGAACCCGGTGGCGGCGCTCCCGACGGGGGGCATTTCTTCGGAGCCATTTTGCTGGTCGTCGCTCCACCGGCGGGCGAAGGCGCGCCCGAGTGGGCCGACATCGTCGATGGCCAACAGCGCCTCGTGACCTTGACGATTCTCCTGGCCGTGTTGCGCGATCTGGCTGCCGATCGTGGCCTAGCCCTGGAGGACGCCATCAAGCCGATGCTGTCGATGACCGACGCGAACGGCTCGCCGTCGAGCCGTCTCGAGCTCGGTGGGCAGGAGCACGGCTTCTTTCGGCAGTTCGTCTTGGAACGGGGCGCATCTGCGGCAATGCCCGAGGTCGATGTCGACGGCGTCGAGCAGCGCATCCTCGACGTGCGCGAGCATTTCGCCAACGAGTTGGTGTTGCGAAGCTCGGACGAGTTGGCGGGCATCGTGCATTACCTGCGATCCGCCTGCTCCGTCGCCGTGATCACGACGCGCAACATCGATCGGGCGCACCGCATCTTCACCGTGTTGAACAATCGCGGCCGCCCCCTCGCCCGCAACGACATTTTGAAAGCCCACGTCTTGGGACTGATCCCCAGCGCGAGCCAGGACGCCTACACCCACCGCTGGCAAGCGCTCGAAAGACGGCTGGGCGACCGCTTCGAAGAGCTGTTCAGCCATATCCGCACGATTGCAGGCCGGTCGCGTGAGCGCATTATCGCCGGTGTTGGCGATCTCATCGACGAACATGGTGGGGCCGAGCGGTTTTTCGATGACGTTCTGGAGCCCTATGGAGCCCTTCAATCCGCCATCATCAGGGGCGAAGGCCCAACGCCGCTAGCCTCTCGCTACATTACTTATCTGGGCTGGATCGGCAGCAGCGACTGGATGCCGGCCGCGATGCTCTGGTGGCGGACGTGCAACGGCGCTCCTGATCAGCTCGAGACTTTTCTTCGGCGGTTCGAACGATTGGCATTTTGCCTGCGGCTGCTGGGGATTGGTGCCGACAAGCGCTTGTCACGGTTCAATTCGGTGTTGGCCGCGATCCGCTCGGGGCGTCTGGATGCGCCTGATAATCCCCTCGACCTGACGCGCGAAGAACTGCGCAACATCGCCCACAACCTGCGCGGCCTGCATACCCGCAGCCAGCTCACCTGCAAGCTGCTGCTGTTGCGCCTCAACGACGAGCTGGCGGGCGCCCCCCAGTGTCTGGATCCGCAACTCTACACCGTGGAGCATATCCTGCCGCAACGCCCCAATCGCAATAGTGCTTGGCGCAAGGCTTTCCCCAAAAGTGAGGAACGCGAAGCCAGCACGCACTCCCTCGGCAACCTCGTCATCATCACCCGCCGCCAGAACGATCGCGCGCGGAACTTGGAATTGGATCGAAAACTGGCGGTTTACTTCGCGCCGGAGTATCAACCGGTGCCGCACATCACCCGCGACATCGAGACTATCGGCGCGTGGGGACCAGCCGACGTTCGGGCCCGCGAAGATCGACTTCTGGCGGCTGTGGATCGGCTCTGGTCGATCGACACGAGCAAGGCTGGCGGCGAGGGACTCTCTGGGGACGCAGCCGCGCCGGTTGGCCAGACTTGAGGCGTGCCCGGCTCCATCGGCAAGCACCCGCCACAAACACCCGCCGACCCGTATGCGCCATCTGGTGGCGCGGTGCGTTGATCGTGTAGATTGGCTCGGCAGGCGGGCTCGCATCAGCGGCGGAGAAACGATAATGAGACGATCGAGCTCGATCTCGGTACTGTTTGCGGTCCTGGCACTCGCGGTGGCTGGACCGGCAGCCTCGCGCGATCCCGATGCTGGCGTCACGATCGGGCGCGGCTCGATCGTACGGTACGCGTATCCAGCGAGCTTGCTCGAAAAGTCTGCGATGCAGCAGTACACCGCGCTGAAGCAGCAGGCCGGTGTCAAAGGGGCGCTCCTGCCTCCCGATCATCCCCAAAACGTGCGTTTGCGGCGCATCGCACGCGATATGCTTCCCTTCGTGGAGAAGTGGAACCCGAGCGCCAAGGCGTGGAAGTGGGAGGTGGTGACGATCAAGTCGAACACGGTGAACGCGTTCTGCATGCCGGGCGGCAAGATCGCTTTCTTCACCGGCATTCTCGACCGTCTCAATCTCACCGACGACGAGGTGGCGATGATCATGGGCCACGAGATGGCGCACGCGCTGCGCGAGCATGCGCGCGCCCGCGCCGTCAAATCGACGTTCACCAACGTGACAGGGCGAGTCATCGGCGCGTTGATCTTGGGAGATACCGGGCAGGTGCTCGGGCAGCAGGCGGCAAGTCTGTTCACGCTGAGGTTCTCGCGCAACGACGAAACGGATGCCGATCTGGTCGGCATGGAACTGGCGGCCCGCGCCGGCTACAATCCCGCATCGGGTGTGACGCTGTGGGAGAAAATGGCGTCGGCCAGCAAAGGTCCAGGCAAGAACGCGCCGCACGAGTGGTTCTCGACGCATCCAGCCAACGAGACGCGGGTGAAAACGATCAAGGATCATCTGCATGAGGTCGACGACATTTATCAACGCGCGCAAGCTGCCAAGATCGCAAAGGGCAGACCTGTGAGTGAACCCGAGAAGCCTGCGGGGTCCCCGCCGGGCCGGGTCGTGCCGCCGCCGGCATCGGGGACACCGTTTCCGCAGCAACAACCGCTGCCGC
>JANOHP010000235.1:0-7232 GCA_031406575.1 Hyphomicrobiales bacterium | reverse complement strand
CGGCGAGCAACACAGGGCCGGCGCGTCCGCGTGCGATCGGGTGCGATGGCGCAGGCGCCTGCGCAATCTTTTCGCATGCACGACAACTGAACTTCTCGCGCACGTGCTGAACGACCTTCCACGTCGCGGGCACGCGCTCCATCGGACTCGGCATCCGCGACATGGTCACCCACGACGCTGATTTCGTCAGCCGCAACGTCGAAAAGCATCTGAGGATGGAATTCGATTGGAAGAGAACGCCGTCGAACATACGAGAGGTCACCTTCGAGTTCAATGGCCGGACGTTCACGCACGTCACGTTCGACACCGTTCCTCTCGAAAACCTCGACCAGTTTCAGAACTATCGGACGGCATGGGACGACTACAACAAGAAAACCCGATGCTGCATCAAGACCGAAGCTGACTTCCTGCAGTTCTGGGCGTACGTCGAGACGAAGAAACTGCCGAGAAGCATCACCTCCTACCTGTCGCGGCAAAATGGCATTTTGAAGCGCTTGAAGCGTGACCTCTGCCGCGCAATGAAGAGCAGGCAGGCAGGTTTCGACAAGGTGATTGCGAGGTGTGGGAAGCTCAGGCATGAAATGTTCTGCGACGCGCTACATCAATGCGGCATCCCATGCACGATCGACGATCTGGATTACGCAAATCGCTGCGTGTTCACGCCTCGGCAGTGTGTCGATACGGCAACAGCACGGCAGGCGATCGAGAAATTGAGGGACACGTTTTATCCCGAGCTGGAAATCGACTTGTTTTTCCCGGAGCTGTCGACAGCGTAGATTCCCGCCGCAGGCGAGGCCGTCGCTGAGCACCCGCGCGCCGAGCGCAATGCTGGCCGTCGCATAGTCGTTCATCGCCGTGCTCGTGAAGCCCGGAACGCACCGAACGAGCTCGGGAGGTGTGGGACCGGATGGATATGCTGGTGGACGAGTTCATTCCGAAGGCCCGAGTCCGACATCAATGGCCAAGTGTGCGGTTCGCCGTCAAACACTCAAGGTAGGAGCCGAGTGCCCGAATTGGACCCGCTCGGAACTGTGCGGGGGGCGGTAGCAATGGCCGACCCTACCGCGAACGCTATAACCGGCATTTGAGGACCATTGTACTCACTGCCTGGATGAGCTGAGCTGGTCGACATGGTTTCTGCATGAAGTGCGCTCCAGGAAAATCACCCTGCAGCTGCTCGCGCGAGTACCCTGACAGCACGATGAACGGCAGTCCGCGTTTAGCCAACGCGGATGCGGCAGGGCTTGCGCTTACACCAGCCAGATTAGCATCGATAATAGCCGCGTCGCAAACGCCGCTTTCAATAACATCAAGCGCTTTGTCGATGTTGTGGACCACGGCGGCGATTGTGAAACCCGCTTCAACCAGCATTTCCTCAAGACTGAGCGCGATAATCGGCTCGTCGTCGACTATCAAGATGCGCGCGTTTGCTTGTATCTCAAGCTGCATCTGATTCTGACGGAGCTACCCATCCCCTTTCGAGAGTGGCGGCTACCGACGCCCTCAGTGTCCAGCAGACCCCGGTCTCCTGGTAATCAATCGCGGCTGTACCATCGACGGCCCCCTCCACCATGCGACCGAGCACCATTTGGCCGAACCCGTTGCGTTGTGGCGGAACGACGTTCGGGCCTCCTGTCTCCAACCAGGAGATAAACAATATTGGCTTGATGGCCATCTCGATATGCCAGGAGAGCTGCACCTGCCCCACGCCGTTCGAGAGAGAGCCATACTTTCCAGCGTTAGTGGCCAGCTCATGCAGTGCCATGCCAATACCCTGCGCGGCCGAAGGCGTCAGGCGCGCGGGGAGGCCGTGGATGTGCACACGCGCACCGATCAAGTCCTGCAAATGGGCAAGCTGAGATGTAACGAGGTCCGCCATGGCGACCCCCTCCCACTGGTTCCTGACCAGCAGATCATGGCTGGCCGCAAGTCCGCTTATGCGCTCTGAGAGCCGCTCAACGAAGGTTGTTGGGTCGCCATGTTTGGCAGTATGCTGGGCGACCGCCTGCACCACTGCGAGCAGGTTCTTGGCGCGATGATTGACCTCGCCCATCAGCAGCTTAGTCTTCTCCTCGCCACGTTTCCTTTCGGATATGTCAAGGTTTGTAGCGAACGCCCGCAGCGGCTTTCCATCGGCTGCGTATTCGACAGACCAGACCGTCTCAATGCTGCGTTCGATGTCATCATCACCAAGAACCATATAGTCGATCTTGCCGGACGGCTCGGTGCCACTGAGGAATTTTTGAAGCGCTGTCGCAACACGCAAGCGGTCGTGCGTGACGACATGGTCGAGCAGGAGTTGCGGTCCAGTTGCGCCTTCCATGGCCTCTTCGCTAAGTGTGGCATACCCCATAACCATCGCGAAATTCTCAGACGTCTGCAAATAGCCCCTTTCCAAGTCCACCGCCACGTAGCTCAACATAGCTGCATCCGCTGCATGGCTCAGGCGCGCCTGACTCTCGCGAATCTGGGCATTTGCTCGTTTTTTCTCGGTGATTTCGCGAGAAGATGCAAAAATGCGAAGCGTTTGACCCCGATCGCCTAGAATCGGACTGACGAACACATCCCACCATTTGAATTGACCCTTGGAAGTGGCGCCGAAGGCCTCAAAACGGGTCGCGTTACCCGCCATTGCGGCAGCAATCGCTTTCTTGACGTCCTCCTCGTTACCGACAGACCATAGTGAACTCCATTTCGTCCCGCGCCAGAGACTAAAATCATCGATTTCCATCAGTTCGCAACCATTGGCATTCATGTATTCGATGTGGCCTGAGTTATCGATTATCTTCAAACAATCGGGGCTTGCCTCAAGCACGCTGCGGTACAGCGCCTCGCTTTCTCGAAGCCTATCTTGAGCCAGCGATCGCTGAGTGATATCACGAATGACGGCGAGCATACCGGCGGGTTGCCCACCGATCATTCCGAGAGCCGTGACGCTCGACTCGACCCGAAGCTCGCGGCCGTCGAGTCTGATGTGGATGCTTTCACCATGCCATTCGCCGCGCTCGCGTAGGGCGGTCGTCGCGGCCGCTTCGTCACCAGCGTCGACCCACTGGGATCGATAGACATTCGAGACGAGTTTGCCAAGCGCACCTGTTACGCCAACATCGTATTGCCGTTCGGCGGCGGCGTTCATGTAGGTGACGCGCTGGTCGTCGTCCGTCGCGAT
Source organism: Hyphomicrobiales bacterium (assembly GCA_031406575.1). GTDB lineage: Bacteria > Pseudomonadota > Alphaproteobacteria > Rhizobiales > Hyphomicrobiaceae. The sequence goes on along the minus strand of JANOHP010000235.1, from coordinate 4,063 downwards.
CACTGCGTCACTCACTTGCGCAAGGATATCGCCGCGGAAGCGGTTTGATGCGGCATCCACGCCTTGCAGGGCGTAAATGCGCGGACCGGCGGCGCTCTCGACGACAAGCGCATCAACCTCGCCGATTCGGATAGCTTGGAGCACGTCCTCCGCCGCCTCCAGTCGTGCGCGTAGCTCTGCGTTTTCCGCGAGCAAATTCAGTTCTGTGCATGATCCCCTGTGCATGGCGGCTTAGGTCTCTGTTATTGTAAACTACCGCCCAACGCTCTTGCTGAGATCGAGGCCGACCAGAATACGCTCTGTTTGCGACATATCCCCAATGAAGCGGCGCAAGGGAAGGGGTAGTTTTTTAATCAAGGTCGGTGCGGCGATGATCTGTTCTCCCTTGGCCAGTGTCGGATGCCGGGCGATGTCCACGACCTCAAGCTCGTAGCGGCCTTCAAGATGCTCCTCGCAAATCTTTCGGATGTTTGAGATCGCCCGCGTTGATTGCGGCGTGGTGCCGATGATGTAGAGCTGCAAGACATAGAGAGCACTGGCGTGCGATGCAGTGCCCGCGGCAATCGCTTCAAATTCAACTGTGGAATTAACGCTCTTTTTCATCACCGATCAGTTCCTCAGCGGCCGCACGTCGAGGCCGACGAGCACACGGTCCTCGTTGGACATATCGCCGAGAATTGTCTTGATCGGCTCGGGAAGGCGGCGCACGAGCGTCGGGAGGGCAATGATCTGATCCCCGGCGGCGAGCTGTGGGGTCTTCGTCAAGTCGATGACTTCGATGAGATATTGGCCAGCGAGGTGCGTATCGCAAATGCGTTTGAGATTTGCGAACGCAGCAAGCGATTTGGCGGTTTGTCCGGCAACGTAAAGACGCAGCTCGTAAGTCGCAGTGGACCTCGCCATCACGGGTGCCGTTTGATGTGTCATGGCGATTGCACCTCTTTCGCCTGGCCGTTGCGGCTGGGGTCGCCACCCCGCAACTGCTCCATGGCCCTGCTGTTTTGCAGTGTGTTCTTGTCGTGCAAAGCCTGCTGCGCAATCGCTAACTTGACCGCAGCCCTTTCCGATTCGGCCTCGACTTGAAGCGCCAGGATCTGCGCCTCGATTGCCTTTTGTTTGCCAGCGAGCTGCAGGAGTTTACGCTGGTGATCGTGCCGCCCGACCTCAGCAGCAACGCGCTCATGAGCCTCCTGCGCGACGCGCGCTGTTCCGGTCAGCACACGGTCGGCGCCGACGTAGACATCCACCAAGTCGATGCCGATATCGCTCAGGATGAACTCCCGTACCTGGTTCGAGTGCGCCATGCCGCGCGATTTCAAAACGTAAATCGTACGATTGCGTTCGCCGTTGAACTCGACATTACGCAGCAGCAGCCACGTATCCATGAGAGACGACACGCTCATCTGAGAGTCTTCCAGCGTCGCGTCGGCACCCGAATTGAGGCTGGTGAAAAGCGTGGTAATCTGTTGATGCTTCAGGAAATCGATGAGCCGCATCAGCGTCGCTTTCACTTGCGAATCGTCGCGCTCAAGGGTCAAATTGCTAATCGGATCAACAGCGACCACGCTCGGGTGAAAAGCGTGCACAGCATCATGCATCATCACCAAATGTTGCTCCAGCCCTTGGAGGGTTGGGCGGGACGCGTGAATTTGCAGTAGCTCAGCTTTGACCCAGGGCTCGAGATCGATGCCGATCGAAAGCATGTTACGCACAATCTGCGCGCTCGATTCCTCGTAAGTGAAGAGCAACGCGCGTTCGCCGCGACGGCAAGCATCGTCGATGAACTTTGCGCCAATGCTGCTCTTTCCGGTGCCAGTCGATCCAGAGACGAGCACGCTACTGCCGCGAAAGACGCCCTTGCCGCCGAGCATTTCGTCCAGTCGCGGTATGCCCGTGGGAACCCGCGCAGGCGACGCTTTGTGATCGAGCTGGAGCGACGTGATCGGCAACACCGAGAAGCCGCGCTCGCTGATGATGAAGGGGTACTCGTTCGTGCCATGTGACGTGCCGCGATACTTCACTACGCGTAGCCGCCGCGTGCAAATCTGGTCGGCGATGCGCTGGTCGAGAATAATGACGCAATCAGCGACATATTCTTCCAACCCGAAACGCGTAATCGTCGCCTCGCCTTTTTCACCCGTGATGACGGCCGTCATCCCGCGATCCTTCAGCCAGCGGAATAGCCGCCGCAATTCCGCGCGCAGTATGGCGTGGTTAGGCAGCCCCGCAAAGAGCGCTTCGATCGTGTCAAGCACCACGCGCTTCGCGCCGATGGAGTCGATGGCGTGCCCGAGCCGGATGAACAGCCCCTCAAGATCATACGCCCCCGTTTCCTCGATCTCGCTGCGCTCTATATGGACATAGTCGAGCATGATCAGCTTTTGCTCCGCGAGCTTCTCCAGATCGAAGCCAAGCGAGCGGACGTTTGCCGTAAGTTCGTCCGCGTTCTCCTCGAACATCACGAACACGCCCGGCTCGCCAAATTGCGTCGCGCCGCGCACAAGAAATTCCATGGCGAGCATGGTCTTGCCGCAGCCAGCGGTACCGCAGACCAGCGTGGGCCGTCCTGCGGGGAGGCCGCCGCCGGTTATTTCATCGAGACCCTTTATACCCGTGGGGGCTTTGCTGAGTTGCGCCATCGTCTCTCCATATGCATTATTGCGGTCCACATGCGGACCGGCATCTAAACACGGAACAAAAGCGTTCCCCACTTCGCAACGCATCGGCGTGGCATTGATGAACCATACCTATCCCCTTGCCTCCGGAGATCGGACAAAAAGCGCAGGTCTTTCAAGGGCGTAGCGGCGATGGCTCGTGCACTCGGATCGGCAACGCAACTGATTGATAGCATTCGGTTTTCTTTTGCGCGCCGGATCAAAGGGGATAGGTATGTTGATGAATCGACTGGGCATTCAGTTTTTCTTTGGCGCGCCGGATCAAGAGAGATTAGGTCTGATGACCATTGTTGAACCTTTTCGCACTGAACGACAACTCTGAAAGCTAGATTTTGTTCCGCCTCGTTCGCGAACTTTATCAACTCATTTTGGTTGTCCGGTCTTGCATCAAGGCAACGATTAGGGGGCCGGGCTCATGCCTCACGATCTCCCGCCGCCATCGAGCGCCTGTTCGTGATGCTGATGATGGAGGCGCACGGCGCGCATGCGAGTGGGCATCCGAAGCGCCACCAGAATGAGGCCCCGCGCAAACTGATTATCGACCTCGACGCGACGCATAAAATAGGTGAGAAGTGGGAATTGTTCGGGGACATCCTGTCGAACGAAGCCCGGTAGTGCATGTGTAGGGGATGCAGATGGCAGGCCAGATGGACTGATGGACTGAGAAGGTATAAAAGAAATCCGACAATGTCGGGTTACGGAAGGGTTGACGTGCTTTTTCGGGAAACTTCGGTCGATCGTGTAGAATTGAGGCTGTTTTGATGTAACCGAACAGAACCCGATCGTCTCAGTGTTTTCCGTAATTGATTCTCTCTCCACACCCATATAGAACATTGACGGATTGATATTATTTCCGTTCTTTTCAGGTGGAGCTCGCACGAATTTGGATATTAATTTCCGTAAATGTTTCTCTCCTCACACCCATATAGAACATTGACGGATTTGAATCGGTCGCCAAAGGGCGTTGCCGACTACACAAACCGGTTGACGATGCTAGTTGCTGCCACTGCACAGCAGCTCGAACGACTGCGGCCAGGCGCATTCGATTCAGATGACCTGGTGTCAATCACGAGGCGTCGTTCCGATCGTAAAGCTAGAGCACTTTCTTCGCCCGTATGGTCCAACCCTTCACGAGGCGTGGCGACGCGCCATACGAAGCAGCTCGGTGCACAATTAGCGAACAAGCATCGAGGCCAGCAATGAGCACTTGCAGCCCAGGACAACGTTTGCGACGCTAGCCCGCGTTTTTCAACATAGGTAGTCGCATCGGGGCGCCGACTCAGCGAAAGTTGTTGTGCTGCAACGACTTCAGCTGAGAGAATGGAACACCCCGATGCCGACAGAGTGTATCCCGGATTCGTTTGATTTTGGAATCGTCGAGCGCCGCA